>CAYNTC010000005.1:22434-28833 GCA_964399795.1 uncultured Pirellulales bacterium
TGCTGCTGTAGCGCCTTGACCCTGGTGCTGGCAGAAACAAGTGTTGCCCCAGCCATATCATCTATGATCTGAGCGTAAACATGTCTATTGGAACGAAACACGGACAGACGCGGCCTCTCCGGTGTTCCGAGCACCTTTTTACGCACATGATATTTTCGCCTTAGCGCCGCTGTTTTTCTATTGCCTGCTTTCATAAACAAAATCTCAACTACGCAGCCCCGGATGTGAATGCCTTGCCTGCCTTGCGCCGCACCTGTTCATCAGCATACCGAATGCCTTTTCCCTTATATGGCTCAGGCGGCCTCACATGTCGTACGTCCGCAGCAAATTGACCAAGCTGACATTTGTCTATTCCCGAAAGTGTGAACTTGGCTGGGACATCATTGCCCCTTGTTGCACCTACTTTTATGTTCACCTTTACGCCATCGGGTATTACCAACTCCACAGAATCAGAAAAGCCCACCTGCAAAATTAGTTTTCCATCCTGCTCTTTGACACTATAGCCGGTACCGTACAACTCCATCCGCCTCTGGAAACCCTCGCTGACGCCAGTAACCATATTGGCAATCAGCGCACGCGTGGTTCCATGCAACTGCTTGCTCTGGCGGTCCTTTGGATGCTTGTTCTCTACTAATATCTTTCCCTCGGCATCGTCAATCGTTACTTTAATCTTACTGGGAAAGTTCAACCCCAGGCTACCAAGGGGGCCTGAGAGCTTGATACGCTGGCCGCGCTGCTCAGCCTTTACTCCCTGTGGGATGGCAACAGGTTTACTTCCGATACGACTCATTTAGTTAACCGTACAAAGAATCTCGCCGCCGACATTGGCCTCGCGGCAGCTTCTGTCACTAATCACACCCTTACTGGTAGAAATTACGGCAATACCCATACCTCCCAAGACAAGAGGAAGCTCATCAACAGATGCATAGACCCTACATCCAGGTTTACTCTTTCTTCTAATTTCTCTAATGGCGTGTTGACCCTGATTGTCGTATTTTAGAGTTACTCGTAATATACCTTGCTTGCCGTCATCAATTCTGTCGTAATCTTTGATGTAACCTTCCTTTTTCAAAACAGATGCAATGCCTTCGCAAATATTTGATGCTTTCACATTCACCTGCGCCTTATTCGCGTGCGCAGCATTGCGAATTCGTGTGAGCATATCCGCTATTGGGTCACTCAGACTCATAATCTCGTGCCTCACGGTTATAAAAAATGTTCTACCAACTGGCCTTTTTTAAACCTGGTATTTTTCCTTCATTAGCCAATGTTCTAAAGCAGATCCGGCATATCTTAAACTTCCGATAGACCGCCTTGGACCTGCCACAAAGTTCGCAACGCGTATATTGTCTTACGCGATATTTCTGTTTCTTTTTTACTTTATTTTCCAGTGCCTTTGTTGACATCCAGACACTCCAAACTCTGACAATAGGCTCGAAGCTTTATTGTGCAGATTTGGCTACCGTTGCACCCTTGAACGGCATGCCAAAAAGCGACAACAATCGTCGGGCTTCGTCGTCAGTCTTCGCTGTAGTTACAAATGTAATATTCATACCCTGCTGAAACTCGATCTTGGCCGGGTTTATTTCCGGAAAAACACTTTGTTCATTCAAGCCCAGAGAATAGTTTCCCAGGCCATCAAAGCTATTCGGCTCAAGACCGCGAAAGTCCCTCACACGAGGGATGGCAAGATTGATGAGCCTATCCATAAACTCGTACATCCTTACGCCGCGCATAGTGACTTTCAAGCCGGTCCCCATACCCTCACGGACCTTGAAATTCGAAACGCTCTTTTTGGCTTTGCAGACTCCGGGCATTTGCCCAGTGATCATCATCATGTCCTGCTTTGCCAGTTCCAAAAATTTCTTGTCCTGCGTAGCCCTACCAATGCCCATAGAAACCACGATCTTCTCTATCCGAGGGACAGCCATAGGATTCTCATAGCCAAACTCCTCGGTCAACTGCGGAACTACCTTAGATTTATATAGGTCTCTCAATCGCGCCATTGTATTTTTCTCATCTCGACCATCTTATGAACCCCAGTATGGTCAAGTCACTACACACTACTTTGCTCTTTTAATAACGCTGATTTCGCTTCCATCAATAGCAACACGTTTCTTGCTACCATCTTTGTCCGCATGATAGCGAACCCTGACGCCTTTGGAACTTTTCGGCCTTACAGGTAAAACATTACTTATGTGTACCGGCTGCTCAATACCTACGCGTCCACCTTGTGGATTCTTGCGAGAAGGCCGAACGTGCTTTTGTGCAATATTGTGACCTTGAACAATCACCTTATTCTTCTCAGGTATGACCCGCAAAACACGGCCAGTAGTACCTTTATGGTCACCCGCTATGATCTCGACCATGTCACCCTTCTTTATGTGCAGCGCCATTCTGTTCACCTCTTATTTCACATGAGACCACAGCTTAGACCACTTCACTTGCCAACGAAATAATCTTCATATAGTTCTTCTCGCGCAGCTCACGAGCAACCGCACCGAAGATCCTCGTCCCTATTGGATTTCCTTCATTATCAATCATAACAGCAGCGTTGCTGTCGAACCGGACGTAGCTACCATCAGGCCGCTGTACAGGACTTTTAGTGCGAATTATCACACACTTATGTACCTTCTTATCATCGAGTTGACAGGTCGGTAACGCCTTCTTTATTGCTACGCAGACAACATCTCCAACGCCGGCAACCGGCCGGGTACTTTTACCCCTAGCCCCACTTCGTCCGAGGACCCTGATGCACAACGCCGACTTGACACCAGAGTTGTCGGCTATTTCCAACATTGTCTCCTGCTGAATCATTATCGCCTACGGAGTATCCGGTTTCACACCTTGGTTGCTTTTTGCACAACCCTGACAAGACGCCAGCTTTTGGTTTTACTGCGCGGCCTACATTCAGCTATCTCAACAAGGTCACCTGCAGTACTTTGGTTGTGTTCATCGTGGACGCCGAGCTTAGTTCTGCGTCTGACGTATTTACCATATTTCGGATGCCTGACCTTAAATTCAATTGCAACCTTAACACTTTTATTACCGCTGTTGCTTATTACAACACCCGTTATAGTTTTGAGTTCTCGGTTCTGCATCTTCAATTCCTGACATATCCTCACAGCATACCGTCACGTATTCTGCCGCATTATTGTCTTAATCCTGGCAATATCCCGCCGGAGATCCCGTATTTCCTTGGAATTCTCCAATTTCTCAGTGACTCCCTGTGAGCGTAAATCAAACAAGCGCCTATGGAGTTCTTCCAGTCTATTGCCAAGCTCATCCTGACTCATCTCACGATACTGCTGTGCTTTCATCTACTGTATCTCGCCTTTCACAATGAATGCCTACGCTTTACGAATCTGCACCTGATCGGCATCTTGTGGGCAACTCTGGCCAATGCCTGTTTTGCAACGTCTTCGCTGACTCCACCAATCTCAAAGCAAACCTGACCGGGCCTGACTCTGGCGACCCAGAAAGCCGGCTCTCCTTTGCCTTTGCCCATTCGCGTCTCGAGCGGTTTGGAAGAGACCGGCTTATGCGGAAACAATCTGATGTAAACTTTACCTTCCCGATGCAGAAAATGCGTCGCTGCAACTCGGCCAGCTTCAATATTCTTCGCTGATATCCAACTTGTCTCCAGAGCTTGCAAACCGTATTCGCCAAACGCCACAAAGTTGCCTCGCGCAGCATTACCTTTCATTTTGCCGCGTTGGCTCTTACGATACTTAACTCTTTTCGGCATCATTGCCATTTTCAAACCCAGCCAAAAGCTATCGCTTCAACCTCTCGTTGCCTAAAAACAAAAAGTTACTCCTCAAGTTTCCGGCTCACCCTCTGACTTAACCTTATCCGATTGGGTCGTGGGAGCATCAATATTTGCCGCTTCACCACTTGAGCTTTCCTGCGCCGGTCCAGCCGCAGTTCTGCCAGTTGCCCGCCGAGTGGGACCTACCCGCCTCGTAGGCCGGCGCCGCCGACGTCGGCCCTGCTCAGGTTGCTTCTCGCCATACTTGCCCCTGTATATCCAAACCTTAACGCCAATCGTTCCGTAAGTTGTTCTTGATGTGGCCACCGCGTAGTCGACATCGGCATCCAACGTATGCAGAGGAATACTACCGAGCTTCTGTGTCTCCTTGCGGGCCATTTCCGCGCCTGCCAGCCGACCTGAGCAGATAATTTTGACTCCTTTGGCTCCGGCATTCATGGCTGATTCACAAAACTGTTTCATAGTGCGTCTAAACGAAGCTCGCTTGGATAACTGCTCGGCAATCGCTTCCGCCACTAAAGTAGCATTCAGGTCAGGCTCCTTAATCTCAACGACGTTGACAGCTACCTTTCGCCCAGTCAGGTCTTCAAGCTCTTCCCGTAACCTGTCAACTTCGCCACCTCTTGGACCAATGACCACACCAGGCCGAGCGCTATGAAGCGTTACATTCACTTCATTCCGCGTTCTTATTATCTCGACCTTTGCCACAGCACCTTTCGGCATCTGCCGATTGAATTTCTTGTCAACGTAACTGCGAATTCTCTGGTCTTCGACAAGGAAGCTGCCATAGTGAGCCTTGGGAGCAAACCAAGTGCTCTGCCATCCAAGCGTTATACCTGTCCTAAAACCTATTGGCGATGCTTTTTGGCCCATAATTAGATTTCTTACAACGAGTCTTTGTAGTTTCCTGCCCTATACCTGTGTTACAGTAATGTGTATATGGCAGCCCTTTTTTCGGATAGGATGAGCTCTGCCTCTATCCTTCGGCATCCATCGTTTTGTGCCGACGCGAACACCTGCATCATCAACCCTTGCTCCGCTCACATATAAATTATCGACGTCAGCATTCTGCTCATCGGCATTAGCAACCGCACTTTTGAGAACCTTATCAACCATCGTTGCAGCACGCTTTCTGGTGAACTTTAAGATGTCCATCGCGTCCTGGATTGTTCTGCCCTGTATCAACTGAGTGACCAACCGGACTTTACGCGGCGAAATCGGGGCGAAGCGATACGACGAATGCCAATCAGTCAAATCGTTAACCTCGACGGATAAGGCTGTGGCCAGACGACGGACATCCTCGCTATCAGGCTTAGGGTCTAACAGGCCTTTCTGCCAATTCTTAATCGCTGCCGCTGCCTTTTTATGGCTAAAACCGCCTCTGACAATGTGGCCGGCTAATTCGTCCACATTCGCCTGCCGTTCGGCACAAAGTTCTTTTAATTTATCAGAACTAAGCATACCTCTTATCTTAAAATTAGCAGCTTACCATCTGCTTTCTACTACTTGATTTTCTTGCTCGAATGTCCCTTGAACGTCCGTGTGGGCGAAAACTCACCCAGTTTGTGCCCGACCATGTCTTCTGTGACAAATACCTTGTGAAAGATCTTTCCATTGTGAACCATAAAAGTAAAGCCGACAAATTCAGGCACTATCGTACACTGTCTGGCCCATGTCTTTATCGGCTCGCGCGACCCGGAATTTGTCTGCCTAGTCACCTTGACAAGCAGCTTTTCGTCAACATACGGGCCCTTTTTTAGAGATCTTCCCATTATCTATCTCAGCCTATATTTAAGTTAAATCCTGCACACATCATCAACACATATCGACGGTGCCGACGTATTCAAGCTCCACTCTATAAAACTAGTTGTCCCTGTCTCTTGTTTTTGCGTCTTCTGATTATCCTCTTGTTGCTGGGGTTTCGTGGATTTCTGGTCTTTCCACCCTTTGCAAGTACGCCCGTGGGCGAACAAGGATGGCGTCCACCATTTGACCTGCCTTCACCACCACCCATCGGGTGAGCAACCGGATTCATGGCTTTGCCTCTCACATGCGGCCTGCGACCCATGTGACGCTTTCTTCCAGCCTTGCCAATGCGTATGTTTTGGTGATCGGCATTACTCAGCCGACCAATTGTCGCTCGACACTCTTTACGAACCGAACGCATCTCGCCGCTCGGCAGAACTACCGTGACCCAATCGCCCTCCTTGGCCAAGATTCTCGCAGCGCTGCCCGCACCCCTGACAAGCTTTCCACCTTGGCCTGCAGTCATCTCGATGTTGTGAACCTCAAGACCAGTAGGAATAGCTTGCAGCGGCATAGCATTACCTACCTTGGGATCACAAGACAAACCACTCTCGATAAAATCGCCAACGTTTATTCTCAGCGGTGCCAATATATACCTCTTTTCGCCATCAGCGTAATGCAACAACGAAATAAAGCAGTTTCTGTTCGGATCGTATTCTATTGTTGCCACTTTAGCAGGGACACCGTCCTTATTCCGCTTAAAGTCAATAATGCGGTAGATTCTTCTTGCCCCTCCGCCTCTGAAGCGAGAGGTAGTTACACCATGGTGATTTCTACCGCCGTTCTTCTTGATTCGCCTACATAGCGATTTCTCAGGCACG
>CAYNTC010000006.1:0-27842 GCA_964399795.1 uncultured Pirellulales bacterium
ATGAAAACGCAGTTTTGCCACGCGCTCTTTTCGATGCGAGCTTGACTCTCGAAAACGAGAAGTACCTTGAGGTGGCTAAAGAGTCGTGCGAGTTTCTATTAACGAATACATTTAATGGCGAGCATTTTAGCTTTATCGGCTGCAATGGGTGGTACGAGCACGGAAAGCCAAGAGCCACATTCGACCAACAACCCATCGAAGCCGCCAGCACAGTTATGATGCTAAGGGCAGCTTATGATGCCACTCAAAATGACAGGTTCCTGGCGCTGCAAAGAACGGCTTTTGATTGGTTCCTCGGCGCAAACGACCTGCACATCCCACTTTACGACTTCAGAACTAAAGGTTGTAGTGACGGCCTGGGTTCCGGTGGTATCAATGCCAATCAGGGCGCAGAAAGTACGCTCAGTTTTTTATTGAGCTTGCTATCAGTCATCGAAAGCTACACCACAGTCGACAAGATTCAAGGCAATAAAACAATCTTACCGCACGAGTCCGACATTATAGAACAAATAGCCAAGACATCATTAACCGTAAAAGACACGTCGCCTAACACCAAATCCGAAAAGAAGCAAGTTGAAAAACCAGCTTAGCCCAGACAAAATAAGATTTCAAAGCGCTTTGTAGAAAACACCGGAGAAAACCATCCCCAAGCTACGCTTGAGGCTGCCACCCATTTATACCAAAAATACGAAGCGCAGCAATTTAATACAATTAGTATAAAATGAGCGTTACATCTGACAAGCTGGACCTGAAACGAAAATCCTTATACTAATGACATTGCCATGAAAGTTGTTAGCTTTAATGTCAATTCTATACGTGTTCGTTTGCCTATAGTGCTCCAATGGCTGGCGGAAAACCAGCCGGACATTATGTGCTTGCAAGAGACCAAGGTTCAGGATGTCGATTTTCCAAAGGACCAATTCGACAAAGCCGCATACAAATATGCCTTCAAAGGCGAAAAAAGCTATAACGGCGTGGCGATCCTCAGCAATAAAATTATATCAGATGTAGAATTTGGCTTGGATGACGAGCCTAAAGATGAGTCTCGCTTGATAAAGGCAAAAATCAATAACGTTACAATTATTAATACCTACGTCCCACAAGGCTACCTGCCTGAATCTGATAAATTTGAGTACAAGCTAAACTGGTTTGGCCGTCTGCGCAAATTTTTTGAAAAGAATTTCAAACCCATGGACCCTGTTCTTTGGGTGGGCGATTTCAACATTGCACCGCTACCGATCGATGTGTATGATCCGGAGACTTTGCACGGCCACGTGTGTTTCCACGCCGAAGTTCACAAAGCTCTCAATAATATTATGAGCTGGGGTTTGACCGACTTGTTCCGAATGCACTGCAAGGAATCTGGCCAGTACACATTCTGGGACTACAGGTTGCCGAACTCCGTCAAACGCAATCTCGGCTGGCGACTGGATCACATCATGGCAACTAAACCTCTGGCCCAAAAGTGCACCTCATGCTATATCGATAAGAAACCACGTCTAGCCGAAAGACCAAGCGACCATACTCCGATTGTAGCTGAGTTCGACCTGTAAACATAAGCGACAAATGCTAACCACATGAACTTTAGCCCGCATTACTCACCACCGCAAACCAACAGCTCTCATAATTAAACTGAAGGCTTGCTTTGCATATAGACTGTTATTGTACACTATGAGTATCAGATTAAAATACGGTGAGAAATTCGGGTTAAAATGAACACTATCGGGAAAATTTGAGTAAAATGGGTGTAATCCTGGCAGGAGCTGGGCTTAGCTGCAAGGCTGGAACGAAAATCCCACGGAAACAGGGAGAATAAATGGCCTTAGAGAGAATCCAAGCCCTATTTAGCTGGCAACGCTCTACTGATTGCTCATAAGGTTTGTTACAACAGGTTTGCCCACAGCAGTTCAAAAAGTGGAACAAAATGGAAATAAATTGAGAATTATCAGCGTCTTATGTAACCGAAGGACCGCTGGGCTTACATTATAAATTAAGGATGTACATTAGGTCTTGCCGAGGCTCCCCCGGAGAAACGGGATAATTGAATACAACTAAAGTATTGCTGAATATGGTAATTTCCAGAAAAAAACTGAAATTTTCAAGCTGCCTCGTTATGGCTGCGGTTTTAGCAACACTTCTATCAATATCAGGGTGTAAATCCCCATCTGATTATCGAACCGAGGCAGATAAGGTGGGCTTTGACATAATCCGTGAAAAACAGGAGGATGCGCTTGGCAAGACTGAAGAGATTAAAATCGAGCGCTCAAGCGATATCCTTCGTCGCCGCCTTTTAGTTGAACAGAATCTCATGTACTCATCGGGCGCCTCACTGGGCACAGATAAACTCAAACCCATCGAGCACTGGCCTGAGATCGATTACCCATGGTCAGAGCCTTCCGGCAGTTCCCAAGATGTCGTTATCGAGCCCAATAAGCCGGTCAAGTTATCATTGATACAATCACTACAAGTGGGCGCACAAAATAGTCCTGAATATCAGTCTCGCAAAGAATACGTCTTTCAGGCAGCATTATCTCTCGATCTTGTGCGCAACAATTTCCGAAATATCTATGGCGCCCAGGCAACAAGCCAACTAAGCACGGACACCACCGGTGATAGCACGGTTACTAATCTCGAAACCAGTGGGACGATAGGATTTAGCCGGACTCTGAAGAACGGAATCGACTTGAGCACAATGCTGGCAATCGATTTGGTTAATCTATTGACCCAGGGTGGAGCATCCACTTCGGGCCTGTCAGCAGACGCTTCGGTATCGATACCCTTATTAAGAGGCGCAGGTCGGCATATCGTGACCGAGCCCCTGACGCAGGCTGAGCGAAATGTGGTTTACGAGATACTAGATTTCGAACGCTTCAAGCGTACCTTCGCCGTCAGCGTCGCTCGCGAATACCTTTCAGTCCTACGCCAGATGGACGAGCTGAGAAATGCCGAGGAGAACTATCGCAGTCTGATCGCCTCAGCCCGACGGTCTCGTCGTCTTGCCGATGCCGGCCGACTGTCCGAAATACAGGTGGACCAGGCTGTTCAAAGCGAATTGCGTGCCCGTGATCGATGGGTATCCGCGCAAGAACAGCTTAAGAACCGTCTTGACTCGTTTAAAACTACGATAGGCCTTCCATCAGATGCCAATATAGAACTTGACCGGACCGATCTGGAACAGTTGGCTACTCCCGTAACCAAGATCGTCGAGGAGATCGACAATGAGGTTGAAACTGAAACAGCAAGACAAGTGCCCTCGGTTGATGCTCCTATTGAGCTGGAGCCTCCGTCAGATGAAGGCGCTGGACCCTATGAGATCGATGAATCTGTAGCGATGAAGCTGGCTCTTGAGAACCGGCTTGATTTGCGGGTAGCTATAGGCGATGTCTACGATGCGCAGAGGCGAGTTGTCATCAAAGCAGATGCCTTGAGGGCAGACTTGACATTAGGCGGATCGGCTCGTCTTTCAGACAACGATGATGACGGCAACCTGAGCTTCGACGGCGGCCAGTATTCCGCCCTGCTTTCGCTCGATTTGCCGATCGAAAGAACCAGTGAACGAAACGACTATCGCAACAGCCTTATAGATCTTGAGCGGGCCGTGAGAAATGTACAGACACTCGAAGACCAAATCAAACAGTCTATTCGTAGCGAATTACGAACACTACTGGAGTCGCGGGAAAGTCTGAATATCCAGGCACAGTCCGTCGTTGTTGCCCAAAAACGCGTCAGAAGCAGCAGCTTGTTTCTTGAAGCGGGAAGGATAGAAATCCGCGATTTGCTGGAGGCACAGGATGCACTGCTGTCGGCACAGAACTCTTTGACCTCAGCAGTCGTAAGTTATCGCATAGCTGAGCTCGAACTGCAACGAGATCTCGGGCTGCTCAAGGTAAATGAACAAGGTTTATGGGAGGAATTTTCACCAGAGGGAATAAACTATGACAGCTAAAAACAATAACAAAATCAATAATAAAGGTAGAAAATCTTTCAAACTCATTGGCGCTGTTGTACTTATCGTGGCAATCGGCCTTGCTGTGATATGGTTAAAGGTAGTCCGAGGCAGTGAAAATCCTACGAGCAATATGGCCACATTTGTAGCCAAGAAGGGTCCTTTGACTATCAGCGTGTTAGAATCAGGCACCATAAAAGCCAGAGAACAGATTATCATCAAGAATGAAGTCGAAGGAAGAACCTCTATCATCTCGCTCATCCCTGAGGGTACCCGCGTTAAAAAGGGAGACCTGCTGGTTGAACTGGATGCCAGCAGCCTTGAAGACAATAAAATTGACCAGGAAATTCGAGTGCAAAATGCCGAGGCCTCTCACATTAATGCCCAAGAAAACCTCGCCGTGGTAAAGAACCAGGCTGAAAGCGACATCGACGTAGCCAAGCTCACACTCGAATTCGCCCGAGAGGACCTGAATCAGTATAAAGAAGGAGAATACCCAAACGAACTGGCGGCTGCGCAGAATAAGATAACGCTGGCGCAAGAAGAGCTTACGCGAGCTCAGGAAACCTTGGAATGGTCACAGAAGTTGTATGAGGATAAGTATATCGCTCAGACCGAATTAGAAGGTGATAGGCTGTCAAAAAAACGCAGAGAGGTTGACCTGGAGCTGGCAAAAAACGATCTCGATCTGCTTGAGAACTTTACTTATGGCCGAAACATAGCGCAGCTTGAAAGCGACGTCAAACAAGCTGAGATGGCTTTGGAACGTACGCAGCGCAAGGCCAGCGCCAATGTGGTTCAAGCGACGGCGGACCTCAAGGCCAAAGAGGCCGAATTCAACCGCCAGAAAGACAAGCTTGCCAAGCTCGATGACCAGATACACAAAGCCAAGATATACGCCCCAGCGGACGGAATGGTAATCTATGCCACCAGTGCCGAAAGAGGAGGTTTCCGGCGAGAAAGCCGGGAGCCACTTGATGAAGGCGTCGAGGTCTTTGAACGGCAGGAGCTAATATACCTTCCAACTGCCACATCTTCGATGGCTGAGGTAGATATTCATGAGGCGAGCCTCGAAAAGGTTCGGGTGGGACTTCCTGCCATCATTACTGTAGACGCATTGCCGGGGAAAAAGTTCCTCGGCTCAGTCGAGCGCATTGCTCCATTGCCCGACCCACAGAGTATGTGGATGAATCCGGATCTTAAGGTCTACAACTCAGACGTATATTTGGAGGGTAATGACCCATCGCTGCGAACCGGCATGAGCTGCAAGGTGGAGATCATTGTCCAGCAATATGAGGATGTGGTGTATGTACCGGTTCAGACGGTCTTGCGGGTTGGAGGAAAACCTGCTCTCTACATTGTCAAAGACGGATCTATCGAGGAGCGGAAGGTCGAGATTGGCCTGGATAATAACAGAATGGTTAAAATCATCAGCGGTCTTGCCGAGGGGGAAGTCGTTTTGCTGACACCTCCGCTAAAAGCCGCGACCATTGAGCCAGGTTCACAAATGGCCGGCATCAGCTCGCTTGATTCCAGCGATGTCTCCGACACCTTGAGGCAAGGGATAAACCAGAGGCTTGAACAAGCCAATGGAACAAAGACAGACGCCAGCGCCGGTCCGGATGATTCAGCAAGCCGACAGCTTCTCCAGCAAGGGCAGCCAGGCAGAGAAGCATCACCTCCGGGCGAGTCTTCGGACCAGAGGGAAAGGATGCGGCAGCGATTCCAAAACATGTCACCCGAAGAACGACAGAAAGAGATGGAAAGGATGAAACAAAGATTCGAGAATATGTCGCCCGAAGAACGAAAGAAAATGCGGGAGAGGTCCCAAGGCGGGCCTGGGGGAGAAGGGCGAAGACAGCGAGAGCAAGGCGCAAAAGAGAGTCAGTAGATGATAGAACAGTCACGCAACGAAACGAACTCTGAAATCGTCCGGCTGGAGAATGCGCAAAAGATATATCAGATGGGAACCCAAC
Organism: uncultured Pirellulales bacterium; assembly: GCA_964399795.1. Taxonomy (GTDB): domain Bacteria; phylum Planctomycetota; class Phycisphaerae; order Sedimentisphaerales; family Anaerobacaceae; genus CAYNTC01. The sequence goes on from CAYNTC010000006.1 coordinate 5,923, forward strand.
AAGTGCGGGCACTTGCTGGAGTGACCATCTCTTTCAAAAAGGGCAGCTTCTGGGCGATCATGGGACCCAGCGGCTCAGGCAAAAGCACCATGATGAATATTCTCGGTTGCTTGGATCGTTTAACCTCGGGCCAGTACTTCCTTGAAGATAAGGATGTCAGTTATCTTGATGACGATTCGCTCAGCGAGCTTCGACTCAAGTACCTTGGGTTCATATTCCAGAGTTTCAACCTGATACTTCAGCTAACCGTCCAACGCAACATAGAGCTGCCGCTTTATTACCTGGGATGGGACTCAGCGAGGAGTGCCCAACGTGCTAAGGAGCTTGCCGAGGAAGTAGGTCTCGCGGACAGGCTGCATCATCGACCGGTGGAACTGTCCGGTGGCGAGATGCAGAGGGTTGCTGTTGCCAGAGCATTAGCGAATGATCCACAGATCATTTTTGCGGATGAACCCACGGGTAATCTTGATTCAGCAACGGGAGAGCAAATCCTGGAATTGCTCAATAATCTCAACAAACAGGGCAAGACCATAATCTTGGTCACCCACGAACCGAACCTTGCGGCATACGCGAGCAGTAAACTGCACATGAGAGACGGAATCATTGACAGCATAGACGAGGATTCCAATGAGGCACACTAGGATCGCAAGAAATATACTATTGGGTATCGAGAATCTGCTTCTTCACAAACTCCGTTCATCTCTGACTATGTTGGGAGTTGTCTTTGGTGTTGGAAGCGTCGTGGCTATGCTCTCTGTTGGTGAAGGCGCCAGCAAGGAGGCCCTTGAGCAGATCCGAAAGCTTGGCAGCAATAATATCATTGTCTCGGCGGTCAAGTCCGCGGAAGAAGAACAAACCAGCACTCAGCATTCTCACATGAGCATCTACGGATTGACCTATGAAGATCATGCCAGAGTCGCTGAGAGTTTCAGCAACATTAAACAGACAGCACCAGCAAAGTTGATGCGCAAGGATTCACGTCTGCGCGAGCGAGCAATGGAACTTCGTGTTGTCGGGACGACGCCCGAATGGTTTGAGCTTGTGCCTCGGGCGGTTATCGCTGGACGAGTAATCCTGCCGTCCGATCAGGCCAAAAAAGCACCCGTGGCAGTACTGACCGAATTCGGCGCTCGAAAAATCCTGGCTACCGAAAGCACTATAGGCCAGACCATTCGCATCGGCGGCGATGAGTTCGAGATCGTCGGTATCATCAAGAGTGAAAGCGGTCAGGCTGGAAATATCCAAATACCGGATCAGGAAATAGATGTGTATATTCCCATCGAGGTGGCGCGCACATACTTCGGCGATATATTTACGAAAATAACTTCAGGTTCATTTGAACGGGAGAAGGTGGAACTGCACCAGATCATAGTACAAGTGGATAACGTCCAGCATGTTGAGGCTACAGCAGCGGGCCTTGAGAAAATGCTGGAACGATTCCACAAGAAGAAAGACTATGTCGTAAGTGTGCCGCTGGCTTTGTTAAAACAGGCTGAAGCTACAAAGCGAACGTTCAACATAGTGCTCGGATCAATTGCTGGCATCAGCTTGCTTGTTGGAGGAATTGGGATAATGAATATAATGCTCGCCTCGGTGACGGAGCGCACCCGAGAGATAGGAATCCGCCGGGCTATCGGTGCCAAGAGAAGACAGATTGTCTTTCAGTTCCTTATCGAGACGGTAGTTCTGTCCACCGCAGGGGGTATTATAGGATTAGGTATGGGGGCTTTGATACCATTGCTCGTAACGTACTTCTCAGGTATGACGACGGTCATGACATTAAAAGGCGTTCTATTGCCGCTATTCATCAGCATGACTATCGGCATAATCTTTGGATTGTATCCTGCCATGCACGCCGCCAAGGTCGATCCTATCGTAGCTTTAAGGCACGAATAGAAGTAGCGCCGCCGAGCGTTCCAGCAGCTAAACCCACATAAGTTTTTCATTCCCGCGCAGGCGGGAATCCACTTATTAAGTTCCTCATTTGGGAATTTCAATGTTCGATGTGTTATATTTTTTCGACACGGAACCCGGCTACAAAACAGAAACGACACAACGTCACGCCTCAGCCTTGAGGCTACTGCCCTGGCAGACGAGGAGTCTGTGGAGGCAATGGTTCGGCTTCATCTCTTTCCTGCCGTTAGATTTCCTTTAATGGCATCTCGAATTCCCCGTGCAATGTCGCTGTCGTCGTTGATATCCACATGACGCTCTTTCTGCTCGTCGATCACGTAGGGATCGGTTGCGTCTTTGCCCCTTTTCACTGTCTGTTTGATCAGGAGTTTTGTGTCCGAAACATGGAAAACCCTTGCTCCGTGTTTTTCTTGTTCGTTGTTCATATTCGTACTCCTTTACCCGAACTATTTATTATATGGTTCTATATAATACGCTTGGGTACTATATCAGCACATACCCTACAAGGCTCGCCGATTACTTTAAATGGAATGTTGTTAGGCAAATTTCTAAGTGATCAAATCTTTATCAAATTCGAGCGAGTAGGATAGAACTGTCCTTAAGTCTATCTTTTTAGAAGCATTTAGGATTTCTATACTGACAATCTTATCTTGCGAAGTTGTATCTATATTAACGCCTTCAGAAATTTCTATAACTCCATCCGGCGTATCATCTCCCAACTTTAGATATAAAGCATCTACTTCATCGTCATAATATACTTTCATATTTTCCTTCCCTTCTTCAAAGGATAACTTGTTATTATTGTTATTATATCATTTTCAACGGCAACTATAATTTTTAGCGGATACTTAAAGCCTTCCACATCTTCAACAATTTCATATGTTCCTTGATGAGTTAAGTCTCTGTTTTCAAGAATCTTTGAAATTATTGATTCTGAAATGTCATATAATTTTGCTCTTCTTTTTGCATGACGGGAGAATTTTATTTTCATAGATCAAATCCACTTTCCTTTATCACCTGCCTAACTATGTATTATACAGTTCCCACTGCCCACTTTCGCAGGGACAAGATTACCATTCTTTCGGCCGCGCTCGAGATAAACTTGTATTTTTCCCATCATAGAACATCCTATCATGCCCGCCGAATACGTCAAATGGAATCTTGGGGTCACGCAGTCTTCGCCCTGACAAGTATCAATTTTACCCGGCAGATGAAATGCTGTGAGTGATTGTCAATGTCATCTACAGTTTCTTCAGCAGCACAAGGTCCCCGCGAATCAGTGCCAATTTCTTTTTTCTTGTCCAACCCTTTAACTGTGCCTCTCGCTTGATCGCATCGCGCCGAACAGAAAACTCTTCGCGGTAAAGCAGCCTCTTCACGCCAAATGTCTTTGTAAAATTTCCGCCTCGACCGCTCTTATGCTTTTCAAGTCTTTTTTCGATATTATTCGTTACTCCCGTATAAAATCGGCCATCAGAACATTCGATGATTAGACACACCACATAATTTTGGCATCCTTCGACTTCCTCGCTGTTGCTCGGTCGCTCAGGATACTTCTTCTCGTTCGCCTCAACACTTCATATCAAACCACTTGTACTGAGCGAGTAAGCTCTTTGTGAAAACGAAGGGCGAATGAGTCGAAGTACTGGGGAACCAGGATTTGAACCTGGACTAACTGATCCAGAGTCAGTCGTGCTACCGTTACACTATTCCCCAAAAGCTTCCCTGGAACCTGCTTTTTGTGCTTAAGATCGCTTTTATAAAGCTGTTCCGGCATACCTTGTGAATTTTTTCAATTATACACATTTCTTGACCTTTCGTCCAACATCATCCACATAAGATATGTCTGCATCAGCAGAGTCGGCCCTTAACATCTCGACTACCCCCGTCTTTGTTCGGCATGTTAAAAGTACGCATATTCGGCATCTTATTAACGAAGTAAGATTTTAGTTCTGCCGCTACATCTGGTCTTAATGTCAGTATATCTCACCTCTTGCACTTTCTGTAAACAGCCTCGACACCAACGATGCAGCTATTCAGCTTAAACGACGAGACATTAGGTTTCGTGGTTCAAAGGCTCTCAGACCGGTTTCTGCAGCCACGCGGTACAGCAAGGCTCATCCATATCCTGTTATACCAAAACATCTCGTACCAGTTTTCTGTCTTGACAATGGGTAGGAGTACAAAGGAACCTTCCAAGTAAAGACCGAGGCCATAAAGAAATCATTGAACTGTTGCATAAGCACGGAGCTAAAGAATGACCAAGCATGACTTTCTGGATAATGTCCGCGTGACGAGATACCTGCCACGAGCTACGAATCTATCTAACCATAACCTGGCCGGAGTCGGGGACTACTACCTGGCCTGTGATGGTGCGTGCCCTGTCGCTGCACAAAAAGACTATCGAATCGGCTACGTCCTGTCCTTTGATCTCACGTTTTAGCGCGGTTTTATTCACATAATAAGGAATAACTTCTTCAGGCTTTATCCCGTACTTCCTGGCACAGACTCTCATATATTGCGGATTCCAGATTTTTGAACCCCCAAATACATTGCCCGGGGCAACGCTGTTGACTCGAATCCCGTACTCGCCCAACTCCAATGCCCAGCCGCGAGCTACATGAATTTCACCTGCCTTTGTGGCGTTATATGCGGTGTTATTTACGCTCGCATCTAAGCCGGATTTGGAACTGAGATTTATAATGCAGCCCCCCATGCTCTGGGCAATCATAATCCTTGCAGATTCTCGTGCGCAGAGAAAATATCCGGTCAGATTAACCTCCAAAGCAACCCGCCACCTGTCCGCCGGCATCTCAACCAAAGGATAAGCCGGCGCTACACCTGCTGCGTTGACCAAAATGTCAAGCCCACCCCAGTTTTCAACTACATTCGCAAACGCCTTTTTTACGTCAGCTTCATCAGTAACATTACATTGAACGACCAGCGTCTGAGAATTTTGTATCTGTGCGGCAGTTTTCTTTGCTGCTTCTTTGTCTATATCAAATATCCCAACCATTGCACCGGCTTTAGCCAGGCCAATGGCGATGCTTTTTCCCAACCCGCTGCCGGCACCTGTCACAATGGCGATTCTGTCTTTTAGCTCGCCTTGTTCCTCACCGCTGACCAGCTTCTTACGAAACGCCTCCGACTCCCAGTTGTCGACAAAGCCTTGTTCTCTTTTTGTTAGCGCCAGTACACCCCCAAATCTCGCCGCATGCATTCGTACTAACAGTGAACCATTCGTAATCTCAGCAACAAGCGGTGCGACTTTCTTTTCAGCAGCAACGAAAAGTCCCATTCCTTTAACCACAAATGCCGCTGCTGGTTTCTGTCCCTGCTTAATGCGCTCAGCCATTCTCATCGAAATTAAATCGGCGTCGCACTTTTGGACCCACATCGCGGAGCCATTAGCGTAAATCTGCTCGTCTGGATTCAACGCCCTTGTTGCTAAAAGTTCCGATGAGTCCTTACGCCTCATAAATGAAGCAGTGACATTATCAACCGGAAAGTAATCGACCGGCATATATTGTTTGGTGACGTCGTATACCGCTTTGCGAACTGCAAGTTTGCCAGCACTTATTTCATCTTTGCCTGGGGGGCTTATCTTGTGAGTCTTCGGCTCTTTTAGTTTGCTGTTGCAAATTTTTATGACCTTACGAACAAGCCTCAATGCAGAATTTGCCGTCCGCGAGCTGATGAAGACACCATGTTTTTGCAAAAAAAGTATTTTTGGTTTTTTACCATAGTCTCTTTGGTAATTTTCAATAAGCTTTGCAATCCGCCTGGCAAGTGCGAAGCCAGGATCAGTGTAAGGAACCCACAGTGGTGGCGGAGTTTCTTTTGCGAAGAGCTTTTCAATTTCCCGCTGTCCATTTTTGGCATTGACATACGCAGCCACGACCAGAGGATGCAAATGAATAACGCACCTATCCAGAAATGCGTGCAAATGCGATTCAACCGATGGCCGTGCATCGTCTGTAATATCGTCATCGCAGGCAAGAAGTAAGCGATTCACCACCTCCAGCTCTTTTACGCTAACCTTCCGTTTAGCCAACAACTCATCATCGATAATAGAGAGTACTTCATCCAGCCGTAATCTTCGCCAGCCATGTTTATCATCCATATCTTTAAGTGCTGTGCCGCTGGCTTTAATAAACATGTATTTACCGTCAGCGGTCTTGACCGATGTATTGCCACCTCCTCCTTGTACCAGGCTTGAATCTTTACCTGTGACATTGGATATTCTTATCAAATCTATCAGCGCCTTATCCATTGCCTTAAACCTTTATTACCATTGCCAGACTTTAGTAGGGTGGACACCCCTTAGGAGGCGAACTTACTACTCTGCGAATTTATCCTTCGCAGTCCCTTTGGGACATAGAATGGAGTAGCTACGTAGTACGAGTTAGCCCACCAATCCTTCGACCCTACGCAGTATGGTGAGCCTGTCGAACAACTTTTTTACGGTGGGGCAAGCCCCACCCTACCTGCTGCGTTAAAACTCTGTTACCATTGCCGGACTGTAGGGTGGGCTTTAGCCCACCAATAATTCTTTAAGATAACAGGATTCTTGGAGAAAATACAGAACAAAGTCGAAGGATATGCTTCTCGAAGTATGCTAAACGTTGTACGCTGCATTGAGAAGACAGGAAACAGAAGTCAGAATACAGAAGATATAATTGCTATACCCTTCACGAGCGACGAATTAGGCCTGTCTTGAGCCCTTCGATTTTACTCAGGAGAAACTCCGCCGAGGGATCGAAGGATCAAAAATCTCAGATAACGACTGAGGCAACACAGTAGAGTGAACGCACGAGCGTTTACCCTGTCATACTTATTTAATTGTTAGATGCCTAATGAGTTCCTAGGTGTTCTCATTGTCATCTTCCAAGAGATACTTATGCATCTGCAAGTAACTCATAAAGATTGTGTAAAGCCATCCGCCAAGGTTTCTCGCGGCGACCGCAACTTCATTGGGCTTTGCGGGGTCAAATTCTGACTCATTCGCATATCTCAACGATGCTAATATCCACATGCCGCTGGCGGTTTTGATAGCCTCACCATCGAAAGGCAAGGCGGCAGCTTCAAATCGTGCAGAGAGCCTGCCCAGGAAGTCAAAATGATCCAGGCATATAGCCCTCATTTTGGGATGGGTAGCTTTGCAGCTATCAATCATGGTGTCCAAGAGTTTCTGTCTAAGGCGAGAATCTGCGTTCTTGTTCGCGTTGTCAGCCTCGTACAATGCGACCACCAGCCCACACGAGGGGAAGTCCGGATGGGACATCACCTCGTCAAGAATTGCTGAACAGCCCTTCAGATCTGACATGCCGTCCCGTATTATCTTGGGAGCTAATGATCCAAATTCTGATGCTTTCGCTATTTCTTCCTGCTCTTTATCAGAGATAAAGGAGGTTTCCTTGATGTGTCGTAGCACCAAATCCTGCAATGCAGCTCGTCGTGGCTTGGTCCACTTGTGCGAAATTGGCTGAAACCGAATACCTCCGACGCCAGGTTCTTTCTCCTTCGATTCGAGGCAGAAGTCCCCTTCAATCCAAAGGCAATTCGCTATGTGGTGATACTCAATGCCTGTCGTGAGTTCTCCGGCACCTATGAGAATGCGGGTGGGTGTTACAACCATTATAGAAATGCAATCTGTTTCAGGTACTCTTCGCATATCAATGTCGGCCCCCCAGCCAAAACCATACATCATCTCCTCAATGGATTCTTTTTCCGATGCTGTAAGGTCGGTCTTAAGTGACCTGATCGCCTTCCGATAAAAGGTGAGTCGTTTGGGTAAGCCGATCTGAGACTTCAGAAAGCGATCGAAATTCCAACTCATCTTTTTTATCCTCTCTGTTTTCTGCCTAACGATCGAGCTGAAGGGCGAGCGCTTTAGCGAGTCCCATCAAGCTGTTGCGTGGAGCGAAGCTCCTTAAACTCTTTTAGATCATCCAGAAGCCTCGTAGTATCCTCAGTGGCCTCTGATCTTAAGTTAAAGAGGTAACTGTAACTACCTCGATCGAGTGGATATCTTGCCTTATTGAGAATATCTTCAGTTTTCTCGATTAGCTCTCTCAGCTCTTTAGGCTTTACTTTGGCTCTCTTGAAAACGTCTGTGACACTGTATTTCTTCGATCTATGGCCAAAAACCTCATTTCTCAGAATGCATACTTTGATCCAAAGCTTATTCGCCTCTTCAGAAAGCTGCTTCAATTCGGCAAGGGCATCACACGGAAAATCATGACATTTCTCCAAGAGGGCAAGTAGCCCGCGGACATTCAAGGTATCATCTCTTGTCTCGTATAAACGATATAGCGCTATTAGCAAGGCGACAAAATGGGCATGAATTGATGATTGGAAGAACAAGGTATATAGGTTCATTGTATTGACGTACTTGGCCCGGGACTCCTTTTCCTTGTATGTCCACCAGATTTCATAATTGAGGGCGGCTACGACAGCCGTATGCTGCAATTCTTCAATATACTTCAATGCTTCAGCTTTCAATCTCTTGTGCTCCCCCAACGAAAAGCTCACCGGCGCCGCGTTTTCGGCGTCCGAGTACAGCCGGTTTATCCTGCGTAGCCTTGCTCGCCTTTGCGAAGCGCTCCAGCGAAGCAGGGATGGTTCGGACAAATTTGTATCTCATATTGTGTGAAGCGTATCTCGTGCTTCTCTACACTTTGTGATAATCCTGACCAGTGTTATGAATTATGCGCTCAAAGTAAGGTTGTTGGCCTTCTGCTCGATTGTTCGGATTAAATCTTGAATTGTGTCAACTTCTCGTTCTTCAAAATAGGCCTCGCCGCACTGCTGGCATACCCAGGCAGGAACATTATCAAATGTTACGTGACAACCGTTTCTGTCAATATGCAGCGGTGCTGTTCCCCGTTTCATGTCCGCCTGACAGTGAATACATTTCATTTTTTTACCCTCACTTTATAATCTTTAAACCACTCATTGGGGTCTGGAATATATGCAGTAATAATCGCAAGAAATTCATCCTTGGGAGAACAAACAATATGTATCGGTCGTCCTTTATACCCTTTTCCAAGAACCAGGCAACTGCGTCCACGTGAATTGTCAGGGTAATCTTCGATGATCTCACCATTTTCTATGGCAGAACGCACTTCGGCTGTCGTTATCATGCGGTCGGGTCGAGACATTTGCCGAATTGCATGAGGTAGATAAAGGCATTTTTTCTTCCCCGCCAGCTTAACTAAATCTAAGATTTCTTTCCTTTTATTCATAGCTAATGGTAAACCAATCTCTCCTAAGCTTAATTATATCCTTCAGATTTTACTGTGAAAGATAATTTTATAAATCGTTAACCCGGAAAGACTCATTTGTTGCACTTGTGAGTTGAATCCGCTATTTATCTTTAGATCCAAAATTGCAGCTAACCAGTGCCACAGACGCAATACCTGACTGCAGCCGGTTTATCCTGCGTAGCCTTGCTCGCCTTTGCGAAGCGCTCCAGCGAAGCAAGGTGCGAAGCAAGAATGGTTCGGTCGTATCGCATATATCATATTATGTGAATCATACAATAAACTGCATTGGCCAAAGCCCATTCTACAGTATATAATCTTATCGTTTTGTCACGGGCGCCAAAGCTTGTGGTAAATGTCATCCTGAACGAAGCAAAGCGAAGAATGACTGAGGTTTTTCAATAGAGCATAATTACCAATCATTAATCACCTTATCTTATTTTTCGCTCAGTTCCTTTAAGCTGATCCAGATTATCCCGGAAATAAAGTAGATTACTGTCGCATATATAATTGCTTTCTTAAAGGTCTCCAGCCGAGCCTCATATACATCTTGCCCAGAAACTGCAACCCATATCGCCGTAAAGAAGCACACAGCGAGTGAGCTAATTGCAACGATGGCTGAAACGTAATATATGCCTGATTTTCTGGTTGGCTTTGCTTTTTCCTCGGTTGCTGTTTGCACGATTTTCTGTGCTGCAATGTCTTCTTCAGCTAACTCTCCCATTTTCTGCCGAGCTCCGAAGAAAGCCGACAGGATTGTGTAAAGAATTGCAGTACCCAGCCAAACCGGAATAGTCAGGAAAAACAAGTGGATGTAGCCGAAGACGTACGTGGCGATTAAGCCAACAGCTAACGTCACCGCCCAAGCAATAAGGGCTGGCCAGTTCATCATCTTGCCCTGATGCCACGTCCAATATCGAGTCAGCCCGATTCGCGGAAAGATCCAGTGCTCCATGAACACGATAGCCCCTACCGGCATAAGCAACAATCCGTAGAGGCCTACGAAATCCAAGAGCTTAGTAAACACAAACGGTGAGCAAGCAACAATTGTTGTAAGGGTTCCGGCAGCGAGGGTCACGAGCCAGCGTGGCCAATTCGGAGTGGCAACCTGTAGTGCCAATCCCGCACGATAAATTGTAGGGTTGGACGTTGTCCAGCCGGCGATTACCACTGCTAATGCACCGGCCAAACCAAGTGCGGTCACAGCTACAGAACCGGAGTCCAGTTCTGTAAGAGGCCTGCCGATGATTGTCGCCGCCCCGGCGCCCATGATACCAGCACAAATCCACGCAAGATAATGTCCCAGATACATACCGAACGCTGAATAGAATCCATAGCTGGCCCGCTTGGCATACCTTAATAGGGCCATATCGGACAAACCAAGGTGCATCGCAAGATTGCATAGCCAGGCAAACGAGACAATATGCAGAAATCCCAAAGCGTCTTCTTGTCCGGGTCGAGGTCCAGGCCAGATTTTAGCGTCGGCCAATCGCCAGAAGTCATAAAAGCTTTCCAATCTGCCAATCTCAGGAGTACTTACAACTATCGCAGGCAGCAGCGCAAGTGCTCCCGCGATAAACATAAGAAACATCCAGGGTGAACAAACTTCTGAAAACTGTGCCAGCTTTCTGAATCCCAAAATAGCTAAAGTCACAACCACCGCACCAACACCAACCACTACGAACACAAATCTAATGTCTGTTGGAAACCACCCTATCTGGTCGGGAATACCGAATGCCATGCGCAGAGCCGACGCCGATACTGTAATCATCGCGCCTGCCAGAATACAGTACATGACGGCATTTAAGATGTTATAGATAACCGTAAATGTAGGACCGCCTATTCTACGCAAGTACCAGTACAAAGTAAGCCGGGTACGTACCGCAATCGGCGCGCATACCAGTGCCCACGACAAGACCGCCAGTAAATTGCCAAATATCAGCCCAATAATAACATCGCATGTATGTGCGCCCCTGCTTACAAATAACGCGCCAATTACAAACTCCGTCGCCGCCACATGCTCACCTGCAAATACACCAGCAAAATGCCGGCCCCCTTGTAGTTTGTCTGTAGTAATTGGCTGTCGTTCGAACTCGTTCAGTTTGTCGAGCCGTTCAATCAGACTCGAAGGCTTTGATTCCGCCATTGTAAAGCCCTTTCCCTAATACTTTTGGTAACTGGTAATTGGTAATAGGTAATTGGTGAATGGTAACCGATTATTAGCTTACTTCACACTACACCAATTACCATTTAACCATGTCAAAATCGATGCAATATCCTCATCATACGAATATTACTCGCTAACTATTGGCCAAGTCCTTCATTGCATCACCGACGTTTACTTGTCACTTTAGCCTCATAGTCCTTTACTTCCTGGAGCCAAGCGCCTGGCGCCGGAACATCTGATTTTAGACAATAATAATCCCATACTGCTCCAAATGGTAGCGTCTTTAGTTCTTCGAGTACGGCCAGACGCGACGTATAATCACCCTGAGCCTCCATTTGACGCAACTTCTCCGTAGGCTCAAGAAGTGCAGCCAGAAGTGCTTTTATCATACAGCGTGTCCCTATCACCCACGCCGCCACTCTGTTGATGCTCGCATCGAAGAAGTCCAGCCCGATATGCACTCGTTTAAGATAATCGCCTCGTACAAGCTCCTGGGCTATAGCCCGAAGTTCATCTGACAGAATAACCACATGGTCACTGTCCCAGCGCACGCCGCGACTCACATGAAGTAGTATCTCATCAAGAAACGTCAATACACTTGATATCTTGTCCGAGACAACCTCTGTCGGATGAAAATGCCCTGTATCCAGACAAAGCAGGATATTATTCCGGATAGCATAACTCAAATAGAATTCATGTGAGCCTGCAACGTAGCTTTCTGAGCCGATGCCAAAGAGTTTACTTTCAACCGAATCCAATAACCACTTGCGGTCTATCTTTTCGGCGAATATCTCATTGAGTGAAATTTTCAATCGCTCACGAGGACCCTTGCGGTCAACAGGAATATCCTTGAATCCATCCGGAATCCATACATTCGTTACACATGGCGTTCCGAGTTTCTTGCCCATCTCCGCACCGATTTTTCGGCATGCGATTCCATGCTGCACCCAGAATTTGCGTATAGCATTATCCGGGCTCGACAGAGTAAAGCCGCTGTCTACCTTTGGATGTGAAAAAAACGTACCATTAAAATCCATTCCCTCGCAGTTATCTTTTGCCCAGTCAATCCAACGACTAAAATGCTCAGGCCTTAGTTCATCCCGCTCAACTCTTTTGCTATTTGTTTCAGCATAGATTGCATGCAGGTTTAGCCGATGTTTTCCAGGTATAAGACTCATTGCTTTTTCAAGGTCCGCCCGCAATTCATCAGCCGTTCGGGCCTTGCCTGGATATGCCCCCGTAGCCATTATCCCGCCGCCGCTTAAGCCCTCACCGCTCTCGAAGCCTCGTACATCATCTCCCTGCCAGCAGTGAAGCGATATCGCAATCTCAGCTAATCGTTTCATTGTCTTGTCGGCATCAACGCCCATATCAGCGTAACACTGCTTAGAAATTTCATACGCTTTTTCAATTTCTTTCGAACTAATCATCTTTTTCTACGCTCCCATCTGCCAGAGACAAGTATTATCCATAGCAGGTTTTTTGTTTTATGCTTTTTGAAATCTTGATAAGAGTTTTTGTTCTGCTTGTTTCGTCCAGAGTCCATTATTAAGGCACTGAGCAACATCGGGCATTTTTCCGCTCAACTCACTCAGCGACACTAAGCCGAGGCCTTTGCAAGCTGGATAAACGATAATTTTGCCTGCCACCGACCGATTCTCAACTGCCCGAATACCATCGACCGCGCCTTCTAATCCACAAACAGCAGCCACACTCACATTTGTATTGAGCCTGCCCGACTCAACCTTGGCGAGCATACGCCTCATATCATCCAGCGTTGAGCCGCTCGTTCCAATGAAATATAATCCCTTTTGTATGTAAGTTTCCAGATTTATCTTTGCAGTGACTGTAGCAGGTATACCTGCGAAAATGTTTATCAAACCACGCTCGGCTGCACTAAGTATCGAAGCAGCGACCAATTCGGGCACCGGCGCCATTAAAACCGTATAGCCAAAGGTTTCGGAAATCTTTTGTTTTGCTGGATTGTAAGCCACGTATCGAATCGCGTTTCTCTCAGCCAGAGGGCCTGCAATTCGTGCCAATATCTCCAGTCGGTCATCATCTATGTCACCTGCGAAAACGCTGACACCCTCGATGCCTTGACAGATATTTCGTATTACGTGCATCATTCCCATAGGTCCGGCTGCTCCGATGACGTTGATCCTGTCGCCGGTACGAATCTCGCCCGTGGTTGGAATTATCTCCATAGAACCTGCTGGCTCGCAGCCGGTAGTCCCAATTATGCGAATACCGCCATAGTGCACACGGCCAACAGTAGTGGTGACATCTCTGCCAAACTTGCCGCCGCAGAGAGCAATATTCAAAAGACCATGCGCAGCGACCTTTGCGAATAGCGCCTCAGCAGTTTTTGCGTTCGAGCCAAAATAAATTACATCATCGTACAGTCCATCAGTAAGCTTTGATATACCTGAAACTTTTTTGGTTTCGATGCCCAAGTTTTTTGGCAGTTCGAATTTTGAAAGCCACGTTATCTGAGCCGGCCTGCCATAACGAGTAAATAAACCAGCAAGAACATTCTCATCCACCGCTGCATCGGCAATAATTAGCATTTGCCCGTCAGCTTTTATGTTAGTTCGTTCCTCGCAGGCATAAGCATCTTCGACACACGCCCACGGCTCTACCAGAGCAACGGCAGAACTGGATAGCTCGTCACTAACAGGTAAAAGCAACGACTGGCCGTCAGGCGAGGTAATGACCCTCTCATCCATTAGGACATATTCTTGCAAAGCCCCTTCAAAGTTGTATCCAAATGCAGCGTTCGAGCTGGCTGTACGAAGCCATCGGTAGTCTGTTTGGACAAGGTATCGCTCGCCTGGCTTAAAATCCTTTATTCCAGGACCGACCTCTTCAATTCTTATCACAGCCTCATGCCCAGGTACGGTTGGAGCTTCACCTGGAACATAGCTCGGTATTTCTCTAAGTATTGAAGAAGAAATGCCTGAAACTATGTCACTCTTGCGGACATGCGAGGAGAATTGTTTGAGCAATTTAAGATCGGAAAAACAAAGTCCCACCGCCTCCACACGGCAGAGAATCTGGTGTGGACCAGGTCTGAATACCTCTTTCGACTTATTCAATATGAGCTTGTCAGGCCCAACCAACTGGACAGCACATTGAGTTTCCGGTAGATTCGCCACTTTCTGCCTCAGCAGCCGTATCTCGGGTCACGAGTTGCGGGGCACTAATTCCAATATCTCCTTAGGAGTCGTGTTCTCATTTAAACTGACAAGTTTATCTTCTTCTTCCGGCTGAAGCAAGCTGCCAAGTGACTGGAAGAATTCATTTTTCTCTGCAACGCCTTTGAAGTTTCTCTTTGCCCATTCGCTGGTATATCCCAGGCCGCATTTTTGTTGCAGCACCGAATGAGCGTAAACTATATGTGCGCCTTTCAAGAAAATCGGCACTAATGGCGATAGTTCCTCACTTGCGAAGTCGTCCACAAATTTCTGGCCGGGACTGTTCATTTCTGTCCCTACGACTACGGGCAGGTACAGTTTCTCGACCAGCTCGATTACGTGGTAAAGGTTCTTTAGCTTTTGCTCAGAAGTCCCCGGCCCATAGTTGCGATCCGGGATGACATTAATGGCTGCTGCTCCGGTGCTCATAGCCACATTTAGAAGCTCTTCGATAGCCTGCTCACCCTCGCTCGTCCCATCCAGCCACGTCATGGTTGGGATTGCGCCAGCGGCGAGAAAGAATTGATTTGTATCAGCCATGCGTGGAAACGAACCCTTATCCGGCAAAACATATCCAACGCCTCCGCGTTTCATCGTCTTAGCCCGGATTGTATTTAGAAGTTCCCTGCCCTGGGGTAGCTTTGTCGGCTTAATCTGCACACCGAGTTTTTCAGACCAGAATTTAGTAAGCTCATCAGTGTCGCTAAAAATATTCTTTGCCTTGCGTGCGTATGCAAGACATATATGTCGCTCCG
Source organism: uncultured Pirellulales bacterium (assembly GCA_964399795.1). Taxonomy (GTDB): domain Bacteria; phylum Planctomycetota; class Phycisphaerae; order Sedimentisphaerales; family Anaerobacaceae; genus CAYNTC01. The sequence continues at coordinate 21,221 of CAYNTC010000006.1, forward strand.
TGGCATTGCCCGATGGTGTTAGAATAAGTACATCCTGCTCGTAGTCCAACTCGACCGGCTTTAGATATTGATTAACTCGCAGCATCAAATCTTTGTTTCTCTGCTGTGCTGTTTCACGAAGCCCTCTCAAGAACCCAAGCAGTTCACCCTGTAGCTTTGCACTTGGAACGCCCACACCCATGTGATATGAGATACCAGGCTCTCCGGGAGAATTGATAACTCTATCGGAAAATTCAGGCACAAATACTCGCGTTTCTATGCCCGCACAGCCTTTAAGGCCGAGCATCCTCGCCGCTTCAAGAAATTCCTCAACAGCGTCTAAAACATCAAAATCCACAACTCCAGCGACAGCTAAACCGTGCTTTCGAGCCAGCCATGCAAATTTGCTCGGTGAATAGCCGTAACTATTGTAGGAGAAAAAAGTATGACAGTGCAGATTTACCCGCCGGACTTGTGGCGGGTAAACATCCGTGCCCGGTTGCGGTAAAGTAACCTCGCCGGATGAGACCTTCTCACACAGCGATAATAGAGCTTCCTTTCGCTCGGCAGGATCGAAACTATCTAATTTGTGTTCAAGTTCTTCTATCAAGTTACCGGCTCTGTGAAAATTGTTCAATTTTATCCGCCTTCGGCGGAGTTTATAGTTGATTGTTCATCGGCGAACTATGAAAAGAGTAGGTAGGGTGAGGCTTTTATCCTTTACAGTCCCTAAGAAACGAAGAAGGGATGCTTCTGTGTAATACAATTGGTGGGCTAAAGCCCACCCTACGACTAGTATATTTTATTGTACTGTTCGCGCCAGATTTCACTATCTTGCGGCTGGTATTCTTTCAGTTGGTAGGGTGGGGCTTGCCCCACCACAACATAATTGGTGGGCTAAAGATTGCCCGCCTTTGGCGGTGACCACCCTACGGCTAGTATATTTTATTGTACTGTTCGCGCCAGATTTCACTTTCTTGCGGCTGGTATTCTTTCAACTCAAACGAGTTGCGTACAATTTCTCTAACTTCTGCCAGCGATTTAACCTGGCCTGTTGCTCTGGCTTGCATCAGGATATTGCCGCTAGCGGTTGCCTCTATTGGGCCGGTGATGACTCTTTCGCCCAAAGCATTAGCTGTGAACTGACAAAGCAGCTCATTCTGTATGCCTCCTCCGACAACGTGAAGTATGTCAATTTCGTATCCGGCAATATCCTCAATTGCTTCCATTACCGATCTGTATTTCAAAGCAAGGCTCTCAAGCAGCATTCTTATCATTTGTCCTTTGTCGTTGGTTGTCACTTGTCCTGTTTTAGAAAGGTATTCATTTATTCTCTTAGGCATGTCACCCGGGGCCAGAAAGTCGGTGTAATCAACATCAATATGACCTGCAAACGGCTCAGCTTTTTCAGCCATTCTACTGAGCTGGACATAGGATAGGTCTTGGCCTTGTTGTTGCCACTGTCGTTTGCACTCCTGCACCAGCCACAAACCCATAATATTTTTCAAAAGGCGAATTGTATTTTCAACTCCTCCTTCATTTGTGAACTCGTACTCAAAGGTCTTGTCATTGATGATTGCATTTGGTACTTCGATGCCCATAAGCGACCATGTGCCCGAAGAAAGATAAGCCCATCTTCCATCGGCAGCAGGAACAGCAGCAACCGCCGACGCAGTATCATGAGAAGCTGTCGCAATAATCGGTATCTGGGTACAGCCGAGTTCTTCAGCAACTTGTTTACTTAGCTGACCGACGATCGTGCCGGGTTCGAAAATAGCCGGCATGATATCGATCGGAAGTTCCAATTTGTTAAACATCTGCTCTGACCACTGCCCCGTTTTCATATCCATAAGTTGAGAGGTGCTGACAAGAGTGTATTCGCCGAAGGCTTGTCCGCACAGATAATACGAGATTAAGTCCGCCATGAAGATTAGCTTTTTGGCTTTAGCCAAAACATCTGAATTTGTTAGTCGCATTGCCAGGAGTTGATAGACCGAATTTAGCTGCATAAACTGGATACCGGTATTTTCGTAGATTTGGCGTTTACTTATAAGCTCGAAAGCCTTTTGCATGATTCCATCGGTTCGGCTGTCACGGTAATGGTAAGGATTTTCGATTAGTTTTCCATCGTCTCCGATAAGTCCGAAATCGACGCCCCAACTATCAACGCCGATTCCTTCAATTCTGTCGTTAGCTTCTTTTACTGCTTTGCGTATGCCGACCCTAACCTCCGAGAGTAGCTGGCTAAAATCCCAGCGCAGCGTCCCTTTCTCTTGGATCGGCCCATTACTAAAGCGGTGAATTTCCTCAAGACTCATTTTCTTATGCGAGAGTGAACCGAGCATCACTCTGCCGCTCTCAGCACCAAGGTCAACCGCGATATATTTTTTCTTTTCTGCCATCTCCGACTCCTCATTATGCGTATTTAGTGACAATAAAACGTTTTATAATCCGGATTCTTCGCTATTGCAAATTCAAAATCAGATGTAACCTACTGCTTGTTCCTGGTAGATTTTCTAAAAAATCCTTGCAAAATTAGTAGCTTTTGCGATATAATTTTCTTTGCAGTACAACTGAAGGGAGAATATTCAAATGAGTAATCCCCGCATGAGGCAGGTCAATTGCGATATTTTGCGCTTCCGGTCTTATGTTCTATCAAAGTCCCTAATGCTCAATCTTAATAGCTACATTATTCCTATAGTACACAAAGACAGGTGTAAGATGAAAAGGATAACGTGTTTAATCATGATTTTAGTAGCAGCAATGCCCGGTCTGGCAATGGCTGAAGAGCCAGTTTATTTTGCCGATGCGAACCTCAAAGCGTGTGTGGAAGCTAAATTGAAAATTACAGACCCAACGCCGACGGACATGCTAGGGTTGACTGACCTTAGTGCCCGTGATAGAGGCATATTGGACCTTACAGGTCTGGAGTATGCGACCAACCTGACCTGGCTTGACCTCGGCGGCAACAGCATCACGGATATCAGCCCCTTGGCCGGGCTGACCGACTTGGCTGAGCTTTTCCTCGGTGGCAGCATCACCAACATTAGCCCTTTGGCTGGACTGACCAACCTGAATGCGCTCGGCCTCTGGGGCAACAGCATCACAGACATTAGCCCCTTGGCCGGACTGACCAACCTGACTTGGCTTTACCTGGGCAGCAACAATATTACGGACATCAGCCCTCTGGCCGGGCTGACCAACCTGACTGAGCTTTGGCTCCATTACAACAACATCACGGACATCAGCCCCCTGGCCGGACTGACCCATCTGACGTTGCTGAATCTCCGTGATAATCCTACGTTTGATCAAGATGCATGTAGCATTTACATTCCGTTGATTTTTTTAAATAATCCTGGCATCAGGTTCCTCTACGATCAAAATCCCTGTGGCTGTGAAACGCCTGCTTATTTCTCTGATGCCAACTTAAAGGCAGCCGTTGAGACAGCCTTGCGAAAAACCGATCCAACGCCGACAAACATGCTGAGGTTGACATACCTTCATGCCTGTGAAATAGGCGTAACGAGCCTTGCAGGCCTGGAGTATGCCACCAACCTTGCTTATCTCAATCTCAACAACAACAACGTTACGGACATCAGCCCATTGGCCAGCCTGACCAACTTGGATAGGCTTTGGCTCGGGGACAACAGCATCATAGACGTCAACGCATTGACCGGCCTGACACACCTGACTGACCTTGACCTCTGGGGCAACAGCATCACGGACGTCAGCCCCCTGGTCGGGCTGACCAACCTGGATAGGCTTTGGCTCGGCGGCAACAACATCACAGACATCAGTCCCCTGGCTAGCCTGACTAATCTGACTAAGCTCTACCTCTGGGATAACAGCGTCGCCGATATCACCCCCCTGGCCGGTCTGACCAGCCTGACCGACCTTGACCTCGGTAACAACAGAATCACGGATATCAGCCCATTGGCTGGGCTGACCAACCTGACTGAGCTGAACCTCGCCTTTAATAGCATCACTGACGTCAGCCCCCTGGCTGGGCTAACTAATCTGACCGAGCTTCAGCTCGACGAGAATAACGTCACGGATATCAGCTCCCTATCTGGCTTGACCAGCTTAGATAAGCTTTGGCTCGGCGGCAACAACATCACAGACATCAGTCCCCTGGCTAGCCTGACTAATCTGACTAAGCTCTACCTCTGGGATAACAGCGTCGCCGATATCACCCCCCTGGCCGGTCTGACCAGCCTGACCGACCTTGACCTCGGTAACAACAGCATCACAGATATCAGCCCATTGGCTGGGCTGACCAGCCTAACTTGGCTTTACCTGTGGAGTAATAGCATCATAGACATTAGCCCTTTGGCCGGACTGACCAACCTGACTGAGCTTCAGCTCTGGGACAATAGCATCACGGACATAAGCCCTCTGGCCGGGCTGACTAACCTGACTAAGCTTTATCTCTACTTAAACAGCATCTCTGACATTAGCCCTCTGGCCGGGCTGACCAACCTGACTGTGCTTAGGATCCGGAGCAACAACTTCACGGATATCAGCCCATTGGCCGGTCTGACCAACCTGACAATGCTTGACCTCTACGGCAACAGCCTCACGGACATCAGCCCATTGGCCAGTCTGCTCAACCTGACTTGGCTTAAGCTCCAAAACAACAGCATCACGGACATCAGCGCCCTGACGGGGCTGACTAATCTGACCTGGCTTAGGCTCGGGGACAATCCGCTCGATCGGGATGCTTATTGCTATGACCTCCAGGCGATTATAGATTCAAATCCAGGATTGGTATTCTTGCGTTTCAATACCCTCAATACCAATCCGCCCGAAGGTGTATCGGCCTCGGATGGGACGTTTGCAGATAAGGTCCAAATCACCTGGGAGGCCTTGTGCCCGGCTCCTGGCAGGACCGATACGTTCCAGTACATGGTATACCGCTCGGGTTCTTTGGGTGGCGCAAAAGAGGCAATCTCCGGTTGGCTTACCACCACATCTTTTAACGATACAGCGGCATCTGTTGGAACTCATTACTACTACTGGGTCACGTCCAACTACTCAACGACGTTCAGCAATGCAAATGAAGGATGGTGCGCCACATACATTTTATATGTGGACGACGATCAAGCCGGTGATCCAAACTCTGATGGAACTGCGGAACATCCCCTGGGTACTATTCAACAAGCTATTGATGAGGCTGATAATGGATGTACGATTATTGTCAAACCTGGAATATATTATGGAACTATTGACTTTAGTGGAAAGCCAATTACAATAATGCGTTTTGAGCCTAATATACCTGCCATATTATCCGATACGATAATCGATGCAAATGAACTTGGTACAGCCGTCACTTTTAACAATGGCGAAGATTCCAATAGTGTTCTCAACGGTTTCACTGTTACGCATGGTCATGCTGAATCAGCAGGTGGCATTTATTGTTATGGTAGCAGCCCAACGATTTGCAACTGTCTGATAGTCGGAAATCGCGCCTATAGTGACACTGGCGGCGGTGTGTATTGCGTTGATAGCAATGCCATATTCGAGAATTGTACCATAAGTGGCAACTATGCAAGTTTGGAGGGGGCAGGACTATATCTGTGCGACAGCAATGTGGTGATTGTCAATTCCATCATCTGGGACAATCTGCCACAGGAGATCGAAACGGCGTGTGGACTTGGTCCTGTCATAGCCTATAGCGATATAGGCGGCAGTTGGCCAGAGCAAGGTAATATAGGTGCCGACCCGTGTTTCATTAACACAGGCTATTGGGATCTTAATGGAACACCTGAAGATCCAAATGATGATTTATGGGTTGATGGTGATTACCATTTGAAATCACAGGCTGGCAGATGGGACCCGAACAGTCAAAGCTGGGTTGTTGATGGTGTAACCAGTCCTTGTATTGATACTGGCGATCCGAACAGTCCTGTTGGAAACGAGCCAGCCCCCAACGGCAATAGAATCAATATGGGTGCCTACGGCGGCACACCAGAAGCGAGTATATCTTTATCAACCGAACCTGATGTGCCCGAATGACATGAGAAGTGCTGCTATGATAGGGAAAATCTCAGATGCAAGTTAAGCAGTCGAAAGTGCCTGACCCGGCTGGAAACGCATTTTGGCCTGGCCAATCTGATTGAAACTTCCGGTGATGCAAATCAGGTCTTCTCTTCCAATGAAGCTATCACACCATGATAGCTAAGATACAGTCCTAAGTATTTTAAATACTAAAAGATTTCTTCTTTGCACTGCCGGTTGTCCTAATATATCATTAGAAATCTCGTGAGAAGGAATAAGGATTTTATTAGTCTTAAAAACAGTTGATGACAATTAGCTTAGAAAAAGCAAATCTTATAAACTGTTATGGCTAAAGGCACATATCTAACCGCACCGCTCCCTACAAAAAAAATGCCTGCGGGCATACCGTATATTCTCTCCAATGAAACTGCCGAGCGCTTCGCATTTTATGGCATGACTTCCATTTTGGTTATTTTTATGACCAAATACCTAATGGGTCAGGATGGCTCACTCAACATCATGTCAAATGAGCAGGCAAAAACATGGTTTCATCTGTTCAACTCCGCGGTATATTTCTTGCCGATTATAGGCGCGCTGATCTCAGATATCTGGCTGGCTAAATACAGAACGGTAATATATTTTTGCC
>CAYNTC010000007.1:0-22800 GCA_964399795.1 uncultured Pirellulales bacterium
CAGGCCGGAGTAGCCATCGTATATTTCAACCTCCAACTACAGATGGGACATCGTCCCTAACGATATTAAATCTTAAACTCAGCCACAATTGGGAATAATTAGGGACGTTTACCGTTTTGTCGAGAATTTTCTTTCCTTTGACTACACCCAGAGCTTGCCCTGGCCTCACCACAGGTGAACAGAATTGAAGGTACAGGTTTCATTAGAACAAGAATAGGTGGGGCAGCCTACTCCGCCGTAGCGGCTGCGAAGGCCGGAAGCCACCACCCTACGATTTTACTGTTCGCTATACGTTGTCTGCTGAACGCTGTCCCCCGGCCACAGGGGCCGGGGCTAACCTGAACGCTAAATGTTGTCTATTATTTCCTGAACGCTATACGCTGTCCGCTGAACGCTGAATCTTTCTGTGTGTGAATTTCTTTGCGTTGCTTCCCGAATAGTCAGCTACGATCTGGCCGGAGCCGAGTAGTTTCAATCCACCACAGGCGGATAAATTTGTAAATCATAAGCCCTTTGAGGCCGATTTGATTTTTAAGCCATATTTTTTTATAATCCCTTTTGCCTCCTTATGAAGCTTTCGAATTCTTTCGCGAGAAGACAGGTTTTTTTCTTTCTTGAAAAGTTTCTCCTGAATCTGGTGAATTTCCCACATAGGTTTTGGTTCTTTATACATCTTCTATCACCTCCCACGGGGTGCAAATATCAATCGTCTTGTATCCGAGCAGCATATTAACGCCGGCTACTGCAACTCTTGTCTTATGTTTTACTAAATGTTTGAAATTCCAGCTTACCAGAATATCAAGCCCTTTAACACTAGTTAGTACAATATGCAAAGCATCGTCTCTATAAATCGCTGGTATGATACCCTCACCGATATACTTATCGGCTAACCTATCGGTTTCTTCATCGACGGATAAGATATCATTTAGCTCTATATCATTAACAAGCTTTAGTAATCTATCGCGTTTGGACGAATCTTGTGTATTCCCCAATTCACGGATTACAACATCGGAAATAAATCCTTCATACCTGCCGTTGTTGATTTCTTCAAGTAGCTTAAGTGCAATATTCCTGTCATCATCGGGAATATCCTCCGATAAAGCAAAACTTATGACCGATGTATCAAGATACAACGAGAGCTTTCTCATATCATGATTATATCAGGTATTGTTACCACCTAACAAATTTTTGTGGCTAAATTTCTTCTTTCCTTCGGTGTAATCGGCTACAATTTGGCCGGAGCCAAGCAGCTTCCATTTATATATAGTAAGCCCTTCCAGGCCGACTGGGCCGCGGGCGTGGATTTTGTTCGTGCTTATACCAACCTCTGCACCGAGGCCATATCTGTAGCCATCGCTAAACCGCGTACTGCAATTCCAGAGGACATTAGCAGAGTCCACAAGGTCCATAAATTTCTCTGCCTTTTCTTTATTGTTGGTTACAATTGCATCTGTATGGCCGGAACCATAGTGGTTGATATGCTCAATTGCTGCTTCGATGCCATCAACAACCTTTATCGATAATATCAAATCCAGATACTCAGTCGACCAATCTTGTTCGGTTGCAGGCTTAATATTTATTATTGAAACTGTTTTTTCACAGCCTCGCAGCTCCACCTGTCTTTGTTCCAGAGCTGCTTTGACTTTTGGAAGAAATTCTTTGGCGACGTTACTGTCCACCAGCAGCGTTTCAGCAGCATTACAGACCGCAACGTATTCGCACTTAGAATCGACCGTGATTTTCACAGCCATATCCAAGTCAGCGTCACCGTCAACGTACACATGGCATATTCCATCTGCGTGTCCGAGTACAGGTATGTTGGTATTATCCATTATATAGCGGACGAACTGGTTTGAGCCTCGTGGAATGACCAAATCGATGTCCTCATCCAGAGAAAGCATTTCTGCCACATCCTGGCGTGTCTGTAATAGTTGTATCCAGCCTTTGGGCAGGCCTGCTTTTTCGCTGGCATCTCTAATTACCTCCGCAAGAATTTTATTTGTCCTTGCTGCTTCGCTTCCACCTTTAAGCAAAACAGCGTTGCCGCTCTTTAGGCACAGCGTTGATATTTGCACAAGCGCATCAGGCCGTGATTCGAAAATGACACCGATCACACCAATCGGACAACTCACCTTGAAAAGCTCAAGACCATCGTCAAGCTCGATGGCGCTGAGCGTCCTGCCAACAGGATCATCGAGCTTTATCAAGCTCTCTATGCCTGCACACACATCATCTACTTTATTCTGGTCGAACTTGAGGCGCTTAAGAAGAGGCCCAGCCAGATTATTTTTTTCAGACTCAGCCATATCTTCTTTATTGGCAGCGATAATTGCAGTGCTGTTTTGTTTTAGAGCTTTGGCGATTTCGGTTAGAGCCTTATTTTTTGTGTCGGTTTTAACCGCTGCCAATTGCAGGGACGCTGCTCTGGCTGATTTAGCGTTTTCTGTTATACTCATTTCTCGGTTCCTTGTTGACTATTAGTATGCAGATTTGTATCATCGGCGTTCGGATTGTAAATAATCAATAATCAATAATCAATAATCAATTGGAACGCGGGCGTAGCTCAATGGTAGAGCATCGGCCTTCCAAGCCGAGTATGTGGGTTCGATCCCCATCGCCCGCTGTTTTGCTTTGGATTTCTCGTATTATTATTATATAGCAAGGTGTTTTTTAGAGGGCTAACCTGATAAGTCACAATGACTCTGTCTTCGTATTTCTACCAACTTGAAGTCCATACAGTCGAAATAGTAAAGGGGCTGGAATTTCTCTGTTAGCGATTCAGTTGGCACAGCTACGAAGCAAATATCTACATTTATGACACACCAAACGAGCCTGGGACTTCACACCGGAATTGTGAGATTTCTTGCAGCGGATGAGAAAATTATTGAGTCCGAAAAATCCACGTGCCGTTGTAAAGGCTTCTGTGCGTACGAATTATGTTGCCTGTATAAAAGTTCTAAAAAGAATCCGGGAAAAATTCTTGGGAAAGTGGATTTGTGTGTTGACTTGGTGGTAGAAAGTGGTAGAATATCCCTATTAATAGTAATTGAGTGGGATGAAAGACATGCTTTTATTAACAGGCCAATACCAACACGTAATTGATGGCAAGGGCAGAGTTCTCGTCTCTAACAAGCTCAGAAGCCAGATCGATATCGATAAGCACGGAAGCAATTTCTATCTTGTCCTCGGCGCCAATGGGATTCTCTGTCTTTACCCTGAGAGATATTTTGAGCAGATTATCCTTGCAGGTGCACCTGAAAGTGCTCCATCTGACGAGGCCGTAGTTTTTGAGCGAATGAGTTCTGCTCTGGCTAACAAAGTCGAGCTGGATGCGCAGGGCAGGCTACTGCTCAACGATAGGCTGCGAAAGCAAGCAGGACTGAAAGATCATATTACTCTTGTTGGCATAAGAGACCACATTGAGCTATGGAATGACGAGGACTGGCAGCAGTATGTTACAGATAACATGCCTCAATACCAAAAACAGATGTCGGAGGCGCGCAAACGCGTCTTACATCAACAGAATAATCAGCTTAAGTATTCGCTGGAGACGGAATGATTGGACAAAGTTCGGATCACTACAGGATTGTGCGTGGGGCTTTGGCTGGTGAAAGGCCGGTTGACGAAGAGACCTTCAACTCGCTGGCTGTTCTAAATGAGCGGCTTGACCAGCTCAAGAGGATCGACAAGGTTTTTTCAGGTGTTGTTTTCTCGCCTCACGTTGAAAAGCTTAAAGGCTGTAAAACCGCGATGCCTGTGGATTGAGAAGCTGAATTTATCCTGGCAGGGCCTTGTTTCGCATGGCAGTAAACTATGGCAGCAATGGCCTGTTAACGTAAGGTGAATGGCTTGACAGTAGAGCATATCCCCGTCCTTACGGGGGCCTTAGCCGAGCAGATAACTTTACCCCCGGATGGGATAATGGTCGATGCGACTATAGGACAGGGAGGTCATAGTTATCTGCTCGGCAAATCTTTAGGCCCAAAAGGCCTTATCATCGGCCTGGATATCGATGACAAAGCCATTGAAAATGCCCGAAAGAGGCTGAAAGACCTCACGTGCAAGGTAGTATTGGTCAGATCGAATTTCTCGGAAATAGCCCAACGAGTGGCTGAGCAGGGTGTAGATAAGGTTGATTTTGTGCTGGCAGATTTGGGGGTATCATCGGCGCAGCTCGCCGACGACCGCATGGGGCTGAGTTTTCAGAAGGATATGCCCCTTGATATGAGAATTGACAAAAGATTGAGCACTACCGCTGCCGATATAGTTAATAAAGAGGACGAAAAAACTTTAGCTGATTTGATTTATAGGCTTGGCCAAGATAGGGCTTCTCGCCGCATAGCTCGGTTCATAGTGAAAAAGCGGGCGGAAAAGCCAATTTCTACGACTGGCCAGTTGGCAGATATAGTTTGTAGGGCGCTTAGCAAGCCGGGCCAAAAACGAAGATGGCGGATTCACCCGGCAACCAGGACCTTCCAGGCACTAAGGATAGCCGTTAATAATGAGCTGGAGAACCTGAAAGAATTCCTCGCTGTTGTGCCCCAGCTTCTTAAAAAAGATGCGCAGGTGGCTGTGATAAGCTTTCACAGCCTCGAAGACGGATTGGTTAAGCGTGATTTTCGACAAAATGAAAGAAAAGGAACCTATCGCATCGTCACACACAAGCCAATTGTGCCGACGAGCGACGAAATCGCAGCAAATCCCCGGGCAAGAAGTGCAAAATTACGGATAGCGCTGAGAAATTAAAGCTGAATGTGAGAAAGTGAAAATGGAGTTTTGCCATGACATCTGACGCCAAACTCGGACTACTACTGGGCCTTATCTTCATATTTTTAATTGCACTGATAATTAATGGGATACCGCGTTTTCGGGCTGTTGCAAACGATAACGAGCTGGCGGAAGAGACGTTGAATTTTGACAAAGATTCTCTTGGTCTGGCATCCGGAGCTCGAAAGGCCCAAGAAAACCTCGACTGGGCGGAGTACCTTCAGAGACAAGCTGATGCTACTCAACCGGAGACCGACTCTGAATCAGGTGGCGAGACTATTCGCTCTACCATTGCGTTGCCTGGAAGTTCACCTACGGCAAACCAGTCGGATGAACTACACCAGACCGAGTTGAAAGTAACCTCTGTTGCATCTCCGACAACTGCTTCCATGGCTGGTAGGTCTGATGAAACCGCGTCAAGTGATACTCCACAGCCCAGAGTATATGTAGTTTGTGACGGTGACAATCTTGCTAACATAGCCAAGAAGTTCTATGGTCCTCAGCAGGGCAATAAGAGGAGAAATGTGATGAGAATATTTACAGCCAACCGTAGCCAGTTGAGGTCGCCCGATGAGCTTCACGTCGGACAGAAGTTGGTCATACCACCTTTGAATGCTTCTACTGCCAACGATGGCGGTTCACAAGGAGTCCTTTCGGAGGGGCTTTTTGAGAAGGTCGAGTCAATTGGAAAGAAACATTTATCGGCTCTCGGTCACGCAGAAGACAAAGGCCGATGGTATATTGTTCAAGAAGGCGACAGTCTGTGGAAAATTGCCGCCGAACAGCTTGGAAGTGGCGCACGCTATCAAGAGATAGCTAAGATTAATGCGGGTATTCTAAACGATGAGGATGATATCGCGGCTGGTATGCGTTTGAAAATGCCGACTCGATAGGAAAAGCCAGTGAGCCTGTGTGGGCATTATGTTCTGCTTTTATGTAGACTTGTTAAGCTATGGGATTGCGGCTTCGTTTTTTGTTCGCTGTTTTTTGTTTTACTGCTCTTCTTGTTCTAACTGTCTATCTTCGTAGCGCGAATAATCGTAGCTATTACAAGCTCATAACATTAAAAGCCGAGCACAATCGATTGAAGCAGCAGCTCTGGCAAAAACAGTTACAGCTTGAGAGTTTGACTAATCCTGCCGCAATTTCGCAGCATCTTCAGCATTGACCATGTCCCCATTTCGATATTTTGAATCGGCGTTGAGGCTTTGAAGTAGTAAACATTTTGTAAGACGTATCAAAAGCATTGGAAAGATATCTGGTTCCATGAATAGGCAATGTCGCACAGCTATTTTCTTTCTGCTGGTTATGATTGGAGTGTTTCTTTTTCTTTCAGGGTGGTGCTTCTATTTGCAGTACTTCAGAGCCGAGCAATACACACGGGCAAGTATTGCGCAGCAGCGGGCTTATAGCGATCGTAAGCCTCAACGTGGCGTGATTCTCGATTGCAGGGGCAGAGTGCTTGCCGCGAGCAACGTAATCCGTACAGTCTTTGCCGAACCGAGGATTATTAAAGACCCAAAAGATACCTCAACTTGTCTTGCCTCTATAGTGGATATGGGTGCGCATGATATTTGCAGGTTAATCACGGAAAGTAGAAATCCGGGCTTTGTGAAGGTCAAAACGGGTCTTTCATCCGAACAGTGCTCCGCAGCCAGCAGGATTCATGGCATTGGCATACAGTATGACTGGCTGCGTCACTATCCAATGGGCCGTTTGGCTGCACATGTTCTTGGTTTCACCAGCGCCGATGGTCGCGGCCTGGCAGGCGTTGAGTATCAATATGACAAGAAGTTGCAAGGATCATCGGGTGAGAGTGTATACTTCGCCGATGTGCGTCGCAGGCCTATTTGCCCCTATCGGCCCTTTCAAACAGAAGGTGAGCAATTGCATGGCAGTATCGTTCCGGTCGACGGTCTTGGTCTTATTCTTACCCTTGATGCAGTTATTCAGCAGTTTGCGCGGACTGAGCTTCTCAAGCAATACGAAAGTTATGAGGCTGAGTCGGCCCTGGCAATTGTGGCTGAACCGAGGACCGGGGCACTGCTCGCTATAGTTTCGCTGCCCGATTTTGATCCAGTCGATGCCCGCTTTACCGATCCGAACCTTTTCTGCAATCACGCTATAACCGATCAGTTCGAGCCTGGAAGCATAATTAAGCCTATTGTTGCCGCGATTGCACTCGATGCCGCTGTTGTAAATAGAGACGAAAAAATATTTTGCGAACATGGGAGCTACTATGGCAAAGGCTTTGGCCGGATAGGTGAATACCGCAGAGGCTTTGGTGATCTAACAGTGCGCGAGATTCTGGTCGAATCGAGCAATATAGGTATGGCCAAGATCGGGCAAAGGCTTGGAAAAGAGAATCTGTACGATGGCCTGAAGTTTTTTGGATTTGGCCAAAAGGTTGGTATTGAGCTGCCCGGCGAGGCTGAAGGTCTGTTACGGCCTACTGATAAATGGACCGGATATAGCGTTACACGGATTCCTTTCGGGCAGGAGATTTCAGTCACTGCGATTCAATTAGTCCGAGCTTTTTGTATCCTTGCCAATCAGGGCCGATTGGTTCGACCACATCTTGTAAGGGCCATGGTGAACAATCATGGCTCAGTTGTAGATGCTCGACCTGCACCACCGGCGATCGGTTATATTGTAAAACCTGAGATTGCCAAATGGATTGTTACGGAAGCTATGACAGGTGTTATTAACGAGGGCACAGGCAAAAGGGCCAAGCTGGAAAAATGGCAGGTGTTTGGTAAGACCGGTACAGCTCAGTTGGCCCGGGCTGATGGTAAAGGCTATTCAGAGGATTCTTACGTTGCTTCTTTTATAGCCGGTGCACCTGCTGAAGATCCAAGCGTTCTTGTTCTAATTTCGATTCGGAAGCCCAATGTAAGTCTTGGTAAAGGTTATACTGGCGGAACTGTTGCTGCCCCCGTAGCTGCTGCAATACTCGAAAAGACCCTGAACTACATCCACGTTCCCACGAGAAACAAAATACCCTCGCACCTTACTGCCCAATATACACGAACACAATAATCCTTATAGTGATTTATCTATTCCATTCCGTAGTGGCGCTTGGTATGGGAATATGAGTGCCGATATTTAACTTTGCTCTGGGTATATTGGCGGGCATTTATACCAATTGGAACTAATTCTTGCGCCCTGTCATTCCCGCGAAAGCGGGAATCCATAGGTTTATATGCACTGGATACCTATTTTCGCGGGCATGACACAATGATAGGTAGTCTGTCAAAAAACGCAATTATTTAATTGGATTGGTATTACATCGCAAGGAAAATGCACTTTCTCAGTTACGATGAGGAAAAACGCAAGCAGGCCTTTAGAAAGATGGCCTTTTTCTGCGCAGCAGTTATAGTGTTGATATGCTGCTTAATGACACTATTGACGATAGCTGGCTAGATGATAGGCTACAGGTTTGAAATGCCTTGGCTGTCATTTACCTTCACTGTGCCGATATTTTTCTCAGTAGCCTTCACTGGCAGGACTGCTCTGGTTCTGCTGCAATACTGGATGACCCTCGCCGCGGCAAAGACCACGTTCAGGCTATCAGGCGTGAGCCGTGGCTCGTGAACTGGGTCCCGTGCCCCAGATGACGAACGACGAAATTGCGTTTACCAAAATTTACTTTTCCGCTATTCTGTGCCGTGAAATAGGGAAACAAGACTGGCGGTACTTCTTGTCATTTTTGTGGATAGAAAACACCTAGCACCATAAAATGGTCACGGAAACGCTTCATATTTCCAACGTAAAAATACACTTCATTTTTTTCAGAACACATGAGATCCAACCAGCGTTGCTTAATCCTTTGTAGCAACTTTTCTTGGGGTCTGTACTTATAACGCCAGTTTCTATAGGCTTGGCCGATTTCCCAATCGATTATAGGCAATTTGTGCCCGGGGCACTTCGTTTGGCCATAGCACTTAAAGTGATAGTAAAAGTCAAAGGGTATTTGCTCTATTGCCTCTTTCTTTACGTCAAAAAACGAGAGCTGAGCGTAGAAAGCTTTACGTTTAGCTTCATTTTTCAGATCGGACTTTTCCCAGGAGAAGTCGATGTCGCAAGGCTTAAAGATACCCAACGACCTATTCATTGCAGTATCTTGCAAAATATTACAAAATGAATGTGAAACAGTGGGCAAAACAATCGTCTTTCTGGCTTCCCACTTCTCCTTAGTATCAAGGTGAGATAATATCTTGATACTATCGGAATCAACCTTGTAGCTCTCCACACGGTGATCGTCATCGGCTTTCCAGCATCGAACGCTAACGATCGTATACTTTTGAAACTTTTGAGAACTGTCAAGGTCTCTGAAAGGTATCGGGTATAACCGGACCCACTTCAGACTCTCCACGTCAATACCAGCACAACAAACCGTTTCACCGTATTTTTTGCTAGGATTAGGATAAGCTTTAACGGTAATTAGAACCCGTTTTGTCACAGGTGTGACCATAGGCCCTCGCGCGTTGAATTAAATGTGTTTTATCTGGAGCCCATCTCCATCTCTGGTTTTGATTCTATCAGCTACTATTCTTCGGTGACACTTGATTGCAAGCCGTTCAAAGCACATAAGGCAACATCTCATATTCATGACGTGACGATAAGCCTCTTCGATCACATCTTTCTTGGAATCAAGGTACTTGTCCATCTCTTGGAAGAAAGATGGGTAATTACCGGTCAATTTCAAATTTTCTCTTAAAGGCTTAGGGGCTCCAAGGTCGCCAAAATGAATGTAGTCGATTTTTGTACTTCTGAGTGATTGCGCGAGTTTATTTTTCGAAAAGCCAGGTTTTCTCGAGAAAGGAAATTGCCTTACATCAAGAACACAATTCACATTCTTGCTGTGTAAATAGGCTATTAGTTCATCGACAGTTCTCCCCTCATATCCAACTGTAAATAATTCTCTCGACATACAGACCTATCTTATAAAAAGCATCATAATTCAATATATCAGATTCTTCGACAACTTGACAAAGGAATCTATAGTCTTTTTCAGTTTTTATTTGTCTATATTTAACAATGCAAAATTCCCATGATATTTCTTTGCGGCTTTGTGATGTCAAAGGCGGATAAACCTACCAGAGGCATGCAAGCTAAGGCTCTTGAGAATGAAGTGATTAGGTGGCTGGTTAATTGGTTAAATCCAACTTTGGAGGAATAAATAAAAACCCGCACATAAATTTGGACGAATCCCCCAAGTAAATCCTTCGACCGCACTCAGGACAAGTTTGGGGGCTAAACGTTTAAGTTCTCTTGCCTGCGCGACAGCCACGTGTATCGCACATTTTCGTTTCTTCTTTCTGATGAGACACATTCATGGTGGGGCTTCCATTCTCCGTCTCTTGGGGACTGCGAAGGATGAATCGGTTCAAACCATGCCCAAGCTGCGCTTGAGCATGCCACACAGAATAAGCTAAGCAAATCAAAAGCGGGTGATTTTGATGTTTGACAATCTGAGCCAAATAATCAATAATCCCTCATCAATAATCAATTGATTCGGCCGGAGTGGCGGAACTGGCAGACGCGCGGGACTCAAAATCCCGTCCGGTTCACCCCGGGTGTGGGTTCGATTCCCACCTCCGGCAGTAGTTAACGCAGCCACAAGGAAAGCTGTATGATTTTTAGTATCACCAAATCACGTATAATGATATCACGGCTTTTCGGCCTGATAATACTCTTTCTTATTTTTTTCACGAGCCATTCCTTCCTTCAGGACAGCACCATAGGCCTGCTCTTCGAACTCTCTGGGTTGTTTCTTCTCATAGCAGCCAGCCTCGGCAGGTTATGGGCTCTGATGTACCTGGCGGGCAATAAAAGACGTGAACTTGTTACAGTGGGACCTTACTCAATGGTTCGCCATCCTCTGTACCTCTTTAGCCTCATGGGTGCCGTGGGAATAGGTTTGGCCTCCGAGAATGTTCTTGTGCTGGTGCTCATAATCCTGTTCTACTGCCTTTACTATCCTTTTATCATGCGCGCCGAAGAAGGAAAGTTGGTGGCAACATTCGGGCAAGACTATCTTGAATATGTGAAGTCGGTCCCTGCCTTTATACCAAAGCTGTCTCTATACAAGGAACCAGAACACTATCAAGTTAAAACCGCTGAATTTGTGCGACGCTTCGGCGATGCCGTGTGGTTCATGTGGATATTTATTCTTCTGCTTCTGGTCAAACATCTCCAGCAGTCAGGATGTCTTCCCGTGCTCCTTCGGATACCTTAACTCCGCAAGGCGGCCTCCCAATAATACCTGTCCAGCTAAATGAGTTGATCGGTGAACGCTAATCTTCTTTTCTATACCAGCCACTCTGTTGCAGCGATGCGAGCAAAACACATTACTCCCAGGCTATTTTTCCTTCCAGAAGCGCATTACAACTCCATCTTTGAGCTCGAAGTAGTAAACCGTACGCACTTCCTTCTTGTCGTCCAAATCCAGAAACGGATTTATCTCAAAGCTGCTGTCGACTTTTTTGTTGTATTCATATCTCAGTATTTCGGTTCCATCCGGTGTTCTGCTTTCGCTGGTAGGATCACCCAACGTGCCGTACAGCCACTCCTTGCTTGTTTGGCCAATTTTCACCATTTTGATAGTACGAGAGCTCACGGCAGGTCCTCTCGTGCCATACGTCACATCGGTTCTGCCTGAAATGCACCCTCCAACTATCAAAAAGATCAGCAAATAGAAAATAATAACTTTGACTGTTGCTACACTGATTCGCTTGCTCTTCTGACTCATCTTATACAACTCCTCAAACTGTGTTTCTTTACACTTTGACTAAAACTAACTCAGCTCTTATAGACGCAGAGAAACAACCAATCCGCCACAGATAAAAGAGAATTGTAATGCATTTGACCTTTCGCGTCAAGCATTATTTAACTCGCATTTGCTGCGCGTTAGGAGTATAAGTTTACCGAATATTTCGAAAAGGAAGTATTACGTAAAAGACCATATTTGAGAAAGGAATGGTGTATCACAGTCCTTCAAAATCCGATAAAGGTTGAAAAACAAGAAAATAACCGCTACCGATTCTGGGGATCTGTGCCTGAATTACAGGCTCGTATACTGCGGGTGGTAACGCTCGATGATAAGAGAACGATACATAACGCTTTTCCTGATAGGAGATTCAAGCAATGAAATTGAACTACTATCCTGATACCGACTCTTTATACATAGACCTTGCCGAAAAACCCAGCGCCGAAAGTCGTGAAGTCTCCGAAGGCATCGTGCTCGATTATGATTCGGTCGGCAACCTTGTTGGCATCGATATTGATAACGCAAGCAAAAAACTCGACCTAAAGAAACTTGTGTTAAGCAAACTCCCTACTGAGATACAAAGCCTTTCGGCATAGTTGATACAAATAGACTTGTGAGAATCGTAATTTTATTCAGTTTGTGCTGAGTTTGGCATACAGTCCAACTCGATCAGTTACATATCAAAAGGTAAAGTTCTTTTATCCTAAAAAAGTAGAAATCGATGTCAGGTAATGAAAAAATTTCACAATATAGAGCAGAGGTCATTGAACAAGCCATAAACATTGAGACCATTGTTAATGCTATTATTTGCCAACATTACTTAAAAAGAGTCCGTATAGACTTTTGGTTACAGGTACTATATGACGAATATTTCTCTTTTGGCCTTAAACGCCGTATCCTTACAAAGATCGTTGATGAATTCGACAATAAAAAGATACAAGATCTGAATCGATTAATAAATATTCGAAACTACTTCGCCCACTATAACCAAGAAATAATCAAAGGAGCACAAATAAATGACGGCACAATTCCTGACCCACGAAACACTATGAAAAGCATTGACTTCGAGCAGCTATACGAAGAATTTAAGGTGATTGCTACTCAGATTGAGACATGGCTCTCAAGAATATACCAAAATAAAGGCGGTCAACTTTTCAAATATCAAGACGGCAAATTCATATTAGCCAACAAAGTCGAAGAGACATAACCAATTTTGATGCTAAGTTTAAGAAACTAAAGAAAAAATTGGCTTTATAGCTGTCCATAGAGCACAATTCAAGCTTTTAAATCACTTCACAACGAACGGTGACAGATCTCTCAAATAGTTGATGATTCCTGGGAGTCTTTCGATTGTATAATCAACCTCTTCTTCGGTGTTATATCGGCTGAGGCTAAAGCGGATCGAGCCATGGGCAGCGGTAAACGGCACGCCCATCGCACGCAATACGTGAGAAGGTTCCAGCGAGCCGGATGTACAGGCTGAGCCACTGCTGGCACAGATGCCGAATTTGTCCAGCATAAGCAAAATTGCCTCACCTTCGATATATTCAAAGCTAATATTGGTAGTATTGGGTAGGCGTTTGTATTTATCGCCATTAAGCCGGGCATCAGGGCATCTCTCAAGGATTGCACCTTCGAGCTTGTCACGCAGTTGTTTAACTCTGTCATTTTCATCTTTAATATTCTTAGCAGCCAATTCACATGCTTTACCCAGGCCGATGATGGCAGGGGCGTTTTCGGTGCCGGCACGTCTGCCACCTTCCTGATGACCGCCTAACATAAAAGGCGGCAGGCGAGTACCCTTGCGAACATATAGCACGCCTACGCCCTTAGGCCCGTGCAACTTGTGGCCGGATAAGCTAAGTAAATCGATGCGACTTTTTGAGAGATTCAACGGAATTTTGCCGACTGCCTGGACAGCATCAGTGTGGAATACAATGCCTCTGCTTGTGACTATCTCAGCAATCTTATCGATCGGAAATATTACGCCAGTTTCATTGTTGGCGTACATGATTGTAACCAAAGCGGTATCGTCATCTATATTCTCTTGTAGCTCATTCAGGTCGAGCCGACCCTTTTTATCCACAGCTAATTCTACAATGATATAACCATGATTTTCCAGCTCGCGACAGACCGCCAACACAGCCTGGTGCTCGATCCTAGTCGTAATAACCTTACGCCTATCCGGCGCAGCCTCGAGTATCCCATTTATTGCAGCATTGTCACTTTCTGTACCGCCGCTGGTAAATACAATTTCGCTCGGGTCGCAGCCAAGCAGCTCTGCGACTTTCTTGCGTGCCTGACGAATCTTCGTGCCAATCTGTCCCCCGAACGTGTGCATGCTCGAAGGATTGCCGTAAAGCTGACAGAAATATGGCTCCATCTCCGCCAGCACTTCTTCAGCTACCTTTGTCGTAGCGTTATTATCGAAGTATACCGTCTTCATTAACTATCCTCTGTGATTATGGGGCTGCTGGGCTGAGTCCTTGTCCTCCTCGACGTAAAGGTCCTGGGAGACAAATTCTCGCAGTTTAGCCTCTACTACATCTTTCATTGTAAATTCGGCAAGTTGACACTGAGCACACATTCCTCTAAAAGCAACGATGACCTTATTACCATCAACGTCGATTAGTTCGATATTGCCGCCATCGGCTCGCAAGGCGGGCCTTATCTGCTCATTTATGGTCTGCTGAATTAGTTGTATCTTCTGGATATTCGTAAGCTTAGCTGGTTTTCGAGGCGATGGAGGTATCGGCTGCTTTACTCTGTCACCCTGTATTTTTTCTATGAGCTTCTCGATTTGGCCTTTACATCCGCCGCATCCACCACCGGCTTTGCAGTAATTTGTAACCTCTTCAACAGTAGTTAAGTTATTCTCACGTACGACGCGCTCGATTTCCTTGTCGGTCACGCCGAAACAAGTACAAACTATGTTGCCCTCCAGCTCGTGTTTTTTCCTGCCACCTGTG
This sequence comes from uncultured Pirellulales bacterium, assembly GCA_964399795.1. GTDB lineage: Bacteria > Planctomycetota > Phycisphaerae > Sedimentisphaerales > Anaerobacaceae > CAYNTC01. The sequence goes on from CAYNTC010000007.1 coordinate 14,509, forward strand.
CGATAGTTTTCGATGGCTGCTTCCAGTGCTTCTCTACCCATAACCGAACAGTGCATCTTTTGTTCGGGCAGGCCCCCTAAATAGTTTGCGATATCCTTGTTTGTTATTTTTGCTGCTTCGTCCAGCGTTTTACCTTTTATCATTTCAGTTAAGACCGAAGATGTTGCTATCGCACTTGCACAGCCAAAGGTCTTAAACTTCGCGTCCTCGATTCTTCCTTTGCCATCAAGCTTGAATGTAAGCTTCAAAGCGTCGCCACAGGCAAGCGAACCCACTTCACCCACGCCGTCGGGATTTTCAACTTCACCAACATTTCGTGGATTAAAAAAATGGTCTTTCAGTTTATCTGAATAATCCCACATTGTTAGTTTTGTGTCCTTAGTTTTGAGTTTTATCAACCAAAATAAAACCAATCATAACCAGAAGATTAAATATTCTTCGATGTCCCTAAAATTACACATTGTGATATGATTCTCAGCGTCCTTACAAAAATTTTCTTTTATTACTTGCGAGCAATCTGATTGTTATAAAGAATCTTACGTGCCTGTTCTGCAAGCATTTTTTCAAGAGTTGCTAATTGTTCCTGATATTCTCCTCCCAAGATTGTGGGAATAAAAGAATTCACAACATCAAGAGTTTTTCTGCCATTAATGGCCTCATTGAGTACGTAAATATATCCATTATATGCTTTAAACAAGTAATTCTTCAAAACATAGTTAATTTGCTGGTTTAACTCTTCTGTTAAAAAGATGCTTCGTTTTTCAATAAAAAGTAAGGTTTGATTAGGAATGGTTTTGTCGAACTCTAAAAACTGTTCTCCATTCTGCTGAGCTTGCTCGACTCTTTCTGGCATTTTGTATCTAATTGTAAATTCTAATTCTTTTAGCTGTTCCCAGACCTCATAAACCGTTTTAATCAGAGTGTCGTATTTTTCCTTCTTAGCCGCCAATAGAATTTCCCGAACCTGGCAAATTCGGTCTTCCTGTCTCCTCAATCGAAAATCAATTTTCCTCTTCAAGAAATAAACAAACAGTGTAATTACTATCAATAATGCTAAACTCAGAACTGAATATATTTTCTCTATCATGGATTCCAGACTTTAATTGCTGTCAACTTGCTTATTATCATAACCAGTTTTCACTATGCTGGTCAAAATCTTTACCAATTCATACGATTCCGATATTAGTTTTTGAAGGCGCTGTTTGTCAAAAAGTCCTTCATTTTTTATTAATCGCAGCCGGTAATTTGTTTCTCTTGCCTCTTTTGATGCAATTGACATCTTTGCAAAGAAATCTTTTCGGCTTTGCCCCGCAAGTGCTTCTTCGACATTTGCCCCAATGGACGTCCCCGACCGTAAAAGCTGTTGAGCAATTTCAAAATGTCGATTTTCTTTAAGATGTTCGCACAATCTTATAATTTTAAGAGCGAAATTATAACTTCTTTGTCTGACAATGCTTTCGGTCATACGTTTTAAACTTCTAACCAACTCAAAACTAAACACTCATAACTCAACACTCTTTTGAAGCGCTAGCTTAAAATCAAAAATTATATCATCAACATACTCTGTGCCGACCGAAACGCGAATGTAATCATCCGTTACGCCGGCTGCAAGCTGTTCTTCACTGCTTAGCTGCTGATGCGTTGTACTTGCCGGATGAATAACGAGAGTCTTACTATCGCCAATATTAGCAAGATGGCTGGCGAGCTTGACAGTGTTTATAAATTTGATGCCAGCCTCTTTGCCGCCTTTAATGCCAAATCCTAAAATGGCACCCTGGCCTCTCGGAAGATATTTCTTTACAAGAGCATAATCAGGATGCGATTGTAGGCTGGGATAATTTACCCAGCTAACCTGGGGCTGTTCTTCGAGCCACTTAGCTAATTTTAGCGCGTTCTCGCTATGCCTGGGCATACGCAGGTGCAGTGTTTCCAGTCCTTGCAGAAACAAAAATGCGTTGAATGGCGACATGCAACTGCCCATATCCCGTAAGAGTTGTACTCTGGCTTTGACGATGTAGGCAAGCTCGCCAAACTGCTCTACGTATTTGACACCGTGATAGCTGGGATCCGGCTCGGTCAACTCCGGATATCTGCCGTTTGTCCAATCGAACTTGCCCGAATCGACTATTGCCCCACCAATACTTGTGCCATGCCCGCCTATGAACTTGGTACAGCTATGGACCACAATATCAATGCCGTAATCAATAGGCCTGAACAATATGGGCGTGGCAAAGGTATTGTCGCAAATGACCGGCATTGCGTGCTCATGAGCAATCTCAGCGATTTTCTCATATTGCAGAATGTCGTTCTTGGGATTGCCAATTGTCTCTATGTAGAGCAGTCGGGTATTATCTTTTATCGCTCGGGCAAAATTTTCTGGCTTGCGTGGATCAACAAAAGTCACCTCAATACCCAACTTGGCGAAGGTCTGGCTAAAGAGCGTAACAGTGCCTCCATAAAGTGAACTCGAAGAAACGAAATGCCCGCCAGCGCTGCAGATATTTAAAATGCTAACGTAAATAGCTGATTGGCCAGAGCTCAGCGCCAAACCCCCTACCCCCCCTTCCAGCGCTGTTAGCCTTTTCTCCAACACATCTGTGGTAGGATTCATAAGGCGAGTGTAAATGTTGCCAAATTCTTTGAGCGCGAATAACTTAGCTGCGTGGTCTGTATCTTTGAACAAAAAGCTGCTCGTCTGGTAAATTGGCACTGCCCGGCTTAAAGTATCTGAGTCAACTTCATGGCCTGCATGTATTGCCAATGTGTCCAAATGATATTTATTTTCCTTGGCCATAGTTAAATCCAGCTTCCTATTTAGGCAGAACTTCTACCATCCTATCAAGTGCCCTTTTTGCTCTTGCTGCCATGTCCTCGGGTACCGCAACCTTATATTGCATATCTTGCAGCGAAGCAATGACCTTATCCAGCGTGATACGCTTCATATTCGGGCATATTGCCTTGTCACTGGCCGGGATAAACTCAGCATTCGGATTCTGCTTTTTCAACGCATGAATCATTCCTATTTCAGTAGCCACAATGAAGCTCTCTGCTGTGCTGCCGCTAACGAACTTGAGCATCTGGCCGGTGCTGAGAATCTGGTCTGAAAGCTCTTTGACCGGCTCGGTACACTCCGGATGCGCCATAACAACAGCACCAGGATACTTTGCTTTGGCAGTCTTTATGTCGTCTTCGGTAATAACAATATGGGATGCACAATAGCCGGGCCACAATATCAGGTCCCTTTTAGTCTGCTCTGCGACGAACCGGCCAAGGTGCTGGTCCGGCACGAAAATAATAGGCTTAGCGGGCAGAGTCCTGACCAGCTCGACCGCATTTGCACTGGTGCAGCAGTAATCGCTTTCGGCCTTGACTTCTACAGGGCTGTTTACATAGCAGACCACAAGAGCATCGGGATGTTTTTTCTTTAGCTGACGCAATTGCTCCGCGGTTATCATATCAGCCAGGGTACAGTCAGCAAATCTATCAGGTAAAAGCACAGTCTTTTGCGGCGAAAGAATAGCAGCAGTCTCGGCCATAAATCTCACACCACAAAATACAATTACTTCTGCGTCGGTTTCTGCTGCTTTTATACTCAAGCCCAAAGAATCGCCGCAAAAATCAGCTAAATCCTGAATCTCGCCAGGCTGATAATTGTGCGCAAGGATTACCGCTCTGCGACTATCTTTAAGCTGCTTTATTTTCTGGAGAATCTTGCTTTGCATCTTACATCGATTACAGCAGTTAGGAACCCCCTGGTAGAACCAGGGGGCTAAACATTAAAAGTTCATCCTGATCAATAAACCTTAAACAAAATAAACTTCATAAAAAAACGCATGATATCTCTTTTGTTGTCCTTGCTAAAAATATCTCATGTTTTGCGTTTTCTATGCTTTGTGTAGACAAGATCGGGATTAGCGGTGGTAACGGTGACACCAGGCGGAACCGATTCTTTTATCCATACGTTACCGCCAATCACAGCACCTTTGCCGATGACAACATCGCCCAGTATTGTTGCTTCAGCGTAAATAGTAACATTATCTTCTATCGTCGGATGTCTTTTACCTCCCTTTATTACCCTTCCTCTTTCGTCTTTGCGAAAACTCAAAGCACCCAGTGTAGCACCTTGATAGATTTTGACATTGTTTCCAATTATTGTCGTCTCACCAATAACTACGCCGGTGCCGTGGTCGATAAAGAAGTTTTTACCTATTTTCGCCCCTGGATGTATGTCGATACCAGTTCTCGAATGCGCACATTCGGTCATAATCCTCGGAATCAGAGGCACCTGCTTGACGTACAATACATGGGCAACCCGATAGGTGGCAACTGCAATAATACACGGATAGCTTATTACAATCTCTTCATAAGACTTCGCTGCAGGGTCACCATCGAAAGCAGCGCCGACATCACCCTTGAGAAACTCTCTAATTTTTGGAAGCTGATTCAATAAATACTGCGCAACGTTTTGGGCCATGATTCTGCAATCACAGTCGTCACATTTACGTATCCTGCACTGGTATTGGTAGGCCCGCTCCATTTGCCAGGAAAGCTCGGTATGTATCTGCCAGAGAATATCACCAATAATAAAATCTATATTCGATTTTGTAATTGTTCTTTTGCCCGTATATCCTGGAAAAAGCACTTCAAAGAACAAATCGAGAATCTCTAAAATCTTGCTTCGTACAGGCAGATTGGAGGCGTCGATGAAATTTATGCCTGAATCATCCCTATATGTCTGCGCAAGTCGGCTTACCAAAGCCTGAATATTTTTGTCTGTAAGTCTTTTTCTCTTCATTCTGTAATGTCTTGGCAATGACAAAGCCTTAAACTAATCAAACAACTCGGTGGAAACATACCTTTCACCCGTGTCTGGGAGAATAACAACTATAGTTTTACCCTGATTTTCGGGACGTTGTGAGACTTGAATCGCAGCCCAGAGAGCAGCGCCTGAACTCACGCCCGCCAAGATTCCTTCTTTGGCTGCTAATTGTCGAGTTGTCTCCATAGCGTCTTCGTTAGAAACCTGTATGGTCTCATCAATTATCTCAACATTCAACACTTGTGGGACAAATCCTGCCCCTATGCCTTGTATCTTATGCGGTCCTGGCTTACCACCAGATAGTACAGGGGAATCCTTTGGCTCAACTGCAACGACTCGGAGGTCCTTGTTGCGCTGCTTTAGAACCTCGCCGCATCCCGTCAAAGTCCCACCAGTACCGACGCCAGCTACAAATATATCAACCTTACCATCGCTGTCTATCCATATCTCTTTAGCTGTGGTTTCCCTATGAATCTGTGGATTTGCAGGGTTGTTAAACTGTTGCGGCATAAAGGAATCAGGATTCTCGGCTACAAGCTGCTCGGCCTTTTTAACGGCACCGGCCATGCCACGCTCAGCAGGTGTGAAAACGATTTCCGCGCCAAAGAGCTTTAGAAGCTTTGTCCTTTCAACGCTCATCAATTCCGGCATAGCCAATATCAGCCTATATCCTTTGGCAGCACAGATACATGCAAGCCCTATTCCAGTGTTACCGCTGGTCGGCTCAATTATAACAGTGCCAGGTTTCAAGCGCCCTTGCTTTTCTGCGGCTTCTATCATCGACTTTGCAATTCTGTCTTTAATACTACCACAGGGATTGTAAAACTCGAGCTTGGCCAGAATCTTAGCCTGGCCAGAGCCGAGCTTATTGATTTGCACTAAAGGTGTATAACCTACGGCTGCCGTGATATCTTCGAATACCGCACTCATAACTACTCCCTCTGAATTCTATATCTGGTACCCCAAGGCTTCGTGGTGCTCAGTCTTCTCGACCAGGTCTTTCAAGGTAATGGACTTGAGGACATCTTCAATTGCGTTTTCAACCCGTATCCACAAGTCCCTGGCTGCGCAATCTGCGGCGCGTTTACAATAGTCCGAGTCCTCCACGCACTCAGAAGTTGTTACGGGTCCTTCAAGACACTTGAAAAGTTCGCTAACCGTAATCTGGTCTGCGGGTTTAGCAAGAAGATAGCCACCCCTCGAACCTCTGATGCTCCTTATAAATCCAGCAGCCCTGAGTACAGTCATCAATTGCTCAAGATACTTTACAGATATGTCTTGACGCTCAGCAATAGTATGAAGTTGGAGAGGCCGCTTGCCCGTATGTTGAGCCATCTCAATTATTGCTCGTATGCCGTATCTGGTTCTTGTCGAAAGCTTCATGATAAACTCCTACTATTCCTACTATATTAGTGTATTATTTTACGAAGTTGTCAACGTCTTTGTGCTAAAAAATACAAAAAAATGAGCCAAAATCCCTTAGGTACCCCCTAAATAGCTATTTTTCACACCGTAGAGCTTGAATTCCGCCAGGATACGAGCAAACATAAATATCAGCTCAAGGGCCTAATTTCTTGACAGATTCGAAGAATTTTCCTATTATATAGTGCCTACTTCGCACTTTTGATTGGAGTCTCTATGGAGAAAAATCGCCCGAAAAAAGTCGTGTTCATTTCGTCTTTCCCACCAAGAAAATGCGGAATCGCAACCTTCACCTTTGACTTAATTAACAGCATTTCATTGGCAGCCAAGGGTGAGTTTGAGCCGCTGGTCGTGACAATGCGGTCAGAGGGTCACAAATACACTGATCCGGTCAAGTTCGAAATCCGGCAGAACGTTAAAAGCGACTACATCTGCGCCGCCGACTACATCAACTTCAGCCATATTGATCTGGTCTGCGTCCAGCATGAGTTCGGGCTTTTCGGCGGTGACGCCGGTTCGTATTTGAATTTGCTACTGAAAAGACTGAAGGCGCCTGTCATAACAACTCTGCATACCGTTCTTAATAAGCCAAGTCCAGCTTATCGTAAGTCGCTGGTGGACGTCTGCAAAAACTCGGATAAGGTCGTGACAATGAACGAACGCGGTGTCGGTATGCTGCGCAATATTTATAATGTCTCTGGCCAAAAAGTAGAGCTTATTCCTCACGGTATTCCGGATTTGACCTTTGTTGATAGCAATTACTACAAGCATAAGTTCAAACTGCAGGGCAGAAAGACAATCTTAACGTTCGGTCTGCTTAATAAGAACAAGGGCATTGAGGTAATGCTCAAAGCAATGCCGAGAATAGTCAAGGCTAATCCCTCTATCATATACATAGTACTCGGCATGACACACCCATTTGTGCTCAAAGATGAGGGCGAATCATATAGATTCAGCCTGCAGAATATGGTAAAGGAGCTGGGCTTGCAGGATCATGTAATTTTCTACAACAGATTCGTTGCCGATGAGGAACTGCATAATTTTCTATGTGCAGCGGATATTTATGTAACACCTTATAGAAATGAGGAACAACTTACCAGCGGTACATTATCATTTGCTGTTGGTAGCGGTAAGGCTGTTGTCTCCACACCTTATTGGGCAGCTATGGAATTGCTCGCGGATGGTCGAGGTATATTAGTACCGTTCGGAGGCTCGGAAAAAATCGCAGAGGAAATAGTGAAGATTCTAAATGACGACGCACTGTTTTACTCCTTGCGCGGACGGGCCTACGACTACGGCAGAAGCCGAACATGGGCAAAAATCGGACAGGCCTATTGGAAATTGTTCAGCGTAACGCGAGAGCCTGTTCGTATTCCTGTCAAACCTACGCTGTCAGCAGCAGAGACAATATCAAATATAGAAGTGCCTGAGCCATCTTTGGATCACTTAAAGAAATTGACCGATGATACCGGCCTGTTCCAGCACGCCAAATTCACAATACCAAATCGTGAACATGGATACTGCACCGATGATAATGCCAGGGCTGTACTTGCAATGGTTAAGTACCATGCACAGTACTCCGAGCCACAAGCCCTCGAACTCCTGGACAGGTTTCTGTCCTTCATCATCTATGCACAAGATAGCAATGGATTAATTAGAAACTTCATGAATTTTGACAGAACCTGGTGTGAAGGAGAACCTATAAATGACGCTTTTGGCAGGGTATTGTGGGCGTTCGGAACGGTCATGGCAACACCACCTTCACCTTCCTACATATCAATAGCCAAGGACTGCTTTGACAAGTCGGTGGGACATGTGCAGAAGCAGTTCCCAAGAGGTATGGCCTATTGCGTACTCGGCATGTGCGACTACCTCAAGCAGTTCGCCGGGGCAAGTGATATCAGGCGACAACTGGAATTGGCAGCGGTAGGCCTTATACAGCAGTATGAAGAGAACAAACATCCGGACTGGCACTGGTTCGAAGATGAACTCACGTATGAAAACGCAGTTTTGCCACGCGCTCTTTTCGATGCGAGCTTGACTCTCGAAAA
>CAYNTC010000008.1:0-22200 GCA_964399795.1 uncultured Pirellulales bacterium
ACAGCACCGACCCGCAAGTCCCGGGTGCGATCAATCTTGAGTGGGACCCTGCAACGAAGACCCTGCTTGCCAGGATTGTTACTAAAGGCAGGAACACAGCCGACCGCATAACAGGCGATTTTATCGCCTATCTTATGCGTTGCCAGCGTAGAAAGATTCGTACTATTGTCCTTTTACCCGCGTAGAGTTTTTATCATTCCGTCCTTGATACGCAATACACAATGCGCATCACTCATCACTCATCACTCAAAACTCATCAATCAATACTCATCCCTCATCACTCAATACGCACCACTCATCCCTCATCCCTCATCACTCACTACTCATCACGCATCACTCAATACGCTAACGTTGCTGGGGGTTTTGTCATTCCTTGTTGTGGGGGCCCTTCCATTTATTCGGGGGTTTTCTTTATTGTGTGGTTTTGTTTATCTAGGTATGGTATTTAGTCTTTTCGATTAATCAAGAAGACTGTACTCTTAAAACGACTTAAATATTTTAACTCGCATTAGCTAAATGCAATAAAACGAAATTGACAATACAAACTATAAAACTTATTGTTTTTGGTAAAATTCATGCGATCGTTTGAGTTTCTAAAGGTAAAATTATGAGAAATATAATAAACTCAACACAGATAGACCAATTTTTCAATTCTACAAGACGAGATGCTCAAGAGCTTCTACCACACTTGTTAAGAAAGCTGGTCTTTGCCACGCTCGACTCGGAGTCGTTGGTCAGATGTAAAATCCCGGTTGGCGACGACATTGGACGTCAGGGCTATGACGGCACGATTGAAGCAATCCAAGGCAATAGCTTTATGCCGACAGGTCTTTCTTTATGGGAGATGGGTACAGGTGACCCAAAAAGCAAGGCTCAGCAGGATTACAACGAACGTACTCGTAATCCTAGAGAGATTGACCCGGCCAATAGTTGCTTCATTTTTGTTACACCTCACAAATGGGAAGGCAAAGATTCATGGGCCCAAAAAAAACAGAAACAGGGAGTCTGGAAAAGTGTGAGAGTGCTGGATAATGTTGACTTAGAGGCTTGGCTTGAGACAGCACCAGCGATTGCTCGCTGGTTTGCACAGCAAATAGGAATACCTGTCGATTCTTTCAGAGATATTGACCTTTTTCTTGATGAACTTTGCACACAGTATGGTGGTGTTAAGATTCCGGATGACCTTATAATCGGCGGGAGAGATGATACTCTGTCTAAATTGTCCGATTGGATAAAATCTGATTCGAATGAGATAGTTATCCAAGGAGAGTCAGTAGAAGAGGCAGCAGTTTTTATCGCCGCCGCTATCAGAAAATTGCCAAATGAACAGAGCCAACAAATCTCGGCCCAGACTTTGTTTGTCGATCAACAAAAAGCCATCGATTTTCTCGCGTCATGTCGTTCTCAGCATTTTGTGGTGCCCCTTAATCATGAAGTTTATAAACGGACCAAAGCTCTTAAGTTGCAATATATACGGCTGATGATTCCTCTTACAGCACTGCGGGGATACTTCACCAAGGGTGGAGATAATGTTATTAAATTGGGCCCAGTTCATCGCCGTCCTTGTTGTGAAATACTAAAAAATATGGGCGTCCCATCAAATAAGGCTGATAGGATAACCTCAGAGTCAAAAGGTAGTTTGTGGGCGCTTTTATTGCTTCTTGGAGGATGGCAAGATGAAACCTTGCCTTGGATGAGTGGAGAAGCAGCATTAGAACTTATTCCTCTTATGCTCGCCGGACAATGGTCTGTAGATAACAAGAACGACCACAATGTGATAGAGAAACTGAGTGGCAATAAATATAAAGATATTGAGCAAACAATGGCAAGATGGAAAGCTCCGAGCGGTCCATTAATCCGTCGGGGTACTATTTGGGATTGGCTCGCGTGGGATTTTGCTTGGAATCATTTGGCATCTGAGATTAGCGATGCTCAGATTGAGCGATTTACTAAAGCGGCCAAAGAAGTTTTGACAACGCCAGATCCGCGTTTTGAATTATCCGCAGATAAGAGATGGGCAGCTACAATTTATGGTAAAGTTCATCCTTATTCTGAAGCACTACGCTCGGGACTTATAGGCTCTATTGTTCAAGTAGCCATACATAATAACAGTGTTTTGAGTTGTTCTGGTCAAGCCATAGCTGATTCGTTAGTTCGCTCTCTTTTGATAGGTCAAAATGATATTTTCCCTACCGACACCTGGCTTTCAGTTAGTTCATGGCTACCTGACTTAGCGGAAGCTTCCCCTAGCGTTTTTCTTGAAGCATGTGATAAGCTAGTAAAGAACAAAGATGCCATTGAAAAGGTTTTTGAGGAAGGTGATGTGCTTTTGTCTTCAAGTGAACATACTCATCTACTCTGGGCATTAGAGAGACTTGCGTGGTCAACAGAATTCCTTACACGGGTCACTTTGATTCTGGGAGAACTATCGTCACTCGACCCTGGTGGGAAGTTAGTCAACCGACCTATAAATAGCCTAAAAGAAATTTTCTTGCCATGGCATCCTCATACGACTGCTAGTGTACAACATCGGTTAGATGCAATTGATGTGCTTTATAGAGAAAGGCCCGACATAGCGTGGAACCTTTCATGTTCATTGTTGCCAAGCGTCCACGATATTCCTAGCCCAACAGCTGAGCCAAGATGGAGAGATTGGAAAACCACTGATTCTCTGAAGACGACTTTAGGTGAATATTGGATTTTTGTCAGAGAATTAGTGACAAGAATGATTGAGTGGGCAGGAAATTCAGGCGAGAGATGGTCTTCACTCATCGAATCATATAATACATTGCGTCGACAGCACCCAGAATTGGGAGGTAATTTACTCATAGCTATTATTAATCTGGATCCCCAAACATTTTCTGAAGCAGGCAAAATTGTGATGAGTGAGAAATTCCGGGAAATTTTGACTCGACACAAAATATTTCAGGATGCTGAGTGGTCTATGGGCGAAGAGAACTTGTCGATCTTTGAGGAGCTTTACAGCAAGTTTCGTCCTGCGGATATCATAAAACGATACTCATGGTTATTTGACTCTTGGCCCAAAGTGCCCATAAGTATGCATGTAGATTACAAAGAGGAGCAAGAATATGTCCAAAAAGAACGTTTTAACGCTTTAGATGCTATTTATAAAACTAAAGGCATCGAGGGACTATTTACACTAGCAGGAAGTGCACAATCTCCGTATAACGTGGGACTTTCTGCCTCACAAGTTGATATGAATCAACCAGATGAAGTTCGTCTTTTGAGGCATTGTTTAGGTGCTTCCATAGAAAACAGTGAACAATTGTGCTATTTACAAATGGGACTAGGTTTCGTAATTGGACGTTATCAACGAGATGGTATCGGATGGGTAAAGAACATAATCTCACAAGATGACATCGAGTGGGACGATAATAAGTATGTCAATCTTGCTAAAGGGCTTCCAGCAGACCAACAAACTTGGGATCTAATGAAAAAATGGGGCGACAATATCCCTCAAATCTACTGGAAAAATATTACTGCTCATAGTATTTCACCTTATGAGGGTAGTGCCGAATATGCAATTACACAACTTTTTGAAGCAGGTCGACCCTATGCCGCACTCAACCTAGCAAGTTTCTCGATCCGCTCGAGCAAGTCAGAAAAAGATAAGACCACCTTGCCAAAAGAACTTATTATAAAATTACTTGAGGAAGCTCCAAAACATGATCCAAGAAAGGAAAAAGATGTTGCGTTCAGCTCATTGAGTTACGATATTTCAGAATTGCTTGACATTCTGGAAGCTAAAGGGACCGAACAGTCAAAATTAGTTCAACTTGAGTGGACTTGGATGCCAGCACTTGAGCATAGCAAGCGTGGCCTTAAAGCTCTCCAACATGCCTTAAACAATGATCCAAAATTATTTATTGACATTCTTAAACTTGTTTATCGATGCAAGAATGAAAAACCTCGAGATTACTCTGATCAGGAAAAAGCCAGAGCAGAACAAGCCTCTCGGCTGCTAAGACAATGGAAAACCGTTCCCGGTTTGCTTGGGGAACATATTGAAGAAGAGAAAGATAATGGTGATATTTCGTTTTCTGAAGGCCAAGTAGATTCAGAAAAGCTATCTACTTGGGTAAATGAAGCAAGAAGACTGGCTGATGAATGTGATCGCCTTGATATTTGTGACTTTAAGATTGGACATGTGTTAGCTTACACACCTTATGATTTAAAAGGCCATTGGCCATGTGAAACAGTTTGCAACTTAATTGAAAAACTTGCCAGCAGTAAATTAGAACATGGAATAGAAGCCGGTGTGTATAACAAGCGTGGAGTACATGCTCGAGCAAAAGGCGGCACACAAGAGCGAGAATTAGCTGCAAAATTTCATGGATATGCCCAACAAGTTTGCTCCCGATGGCCTCGCACTGCCGCAATGTTAAATCGCATTGCTGATGGTTACGAGCTGGAAGCTCGCCATTTTGATGAAGAGGATGCCTTCGAAGAATTCGAGTAGATCATTTTATCACTCGCCAGTAACCGCTAGCCTTTCCAATTAGACTAAAGCAGAACTACGACACAGTCTGCCCCTTTTTTGCATAATGCTATTTAATTATTTAAAAACCTGCTTAGAATGATTTTTCAATCCACAATATCATAAATCGGCTAATTCATAACCTGATATAAGAAAACCTCCGCTTGGTGAAGAAATTATATTTGCAAAAGCTATGCCAAACTCACTTGACTTTTTAAGCCGACTTTGCCTATCCGGAATCAGCTTCTCATTTTTGTCCAAAAAGTGTTTATTTTTTTTAATTTTTGTAAAAATCTGCGCATTTCTGCTTATTTTTGTCATTTTCTGCCAAATTTTCAAACCTGCAACTTTTGCCCTTATGTTCTTTTTTCTTAAGCACTTATAAAATTCTTTGCTTTTATTCTCACAAAACTAACTGTCCAAAACTAACCACCGCACCAGCTTAATCTCAACCCCTCCCCCCAGCCACAAATACCCTAAGTTAACGAGGTTCTGTTGAGGCAAAGAGGCACAAAGGCACAGAGGCACAAAGGCACAGAGGCACAGAGGCATAAAGGCACATAGGCATAAAGTAACAAAGGAACAAAGAAACGAAGCTTACAACTCCTAACTTCTTAATTTACATCAAATTACATTACATTGTATCGCATCACAGCACATCACATCTCATATCATATAATGCCTGAAAAAAGATTGTTACGTCCGTTAATGTTTTTACTTACCTATATTAACTCTCCGACCATCCCGGCCGAGCCGTTCTCAGTCAGAACTACTAAACATAAGTCATTTATTTTCAAAGACTTGCTGGCATTTCGTATCTGAACCATGAAGTATCGCTCGCATCGGCCATGCGGCTGACCAGCACCGCCTTCAAGCAATATAGTTGCTTTCTCTCCGATAAATTGCTCCCTGTATTTTAGCTGTAACTCAGCGTCCAAATCACGCAATATCCTTGAGCGTTCTTTTATAACTTTAGGATTTATAGTATCTTGCATTAGCGCTGCGGCTGTTCCTTTACGCGGCGAAGAGCCAAAGACGTGCATTTTGGAAAAGCCGACTTCCTTAGCCAGATTAACGGTCTGCTCGAAGTCGGCCTCATTTTCACCAGGAAATCCAACGATAATATCGGTCGTTATCGCTGGCCGATCCAATCTGGACTTGACCATATCGATCTTATGGCGGAAATCGTCTGATTTGTATTGTCTTGCCATTTTTTTGAGTATTTTGTCTGAGCCGGACTGAAGTGATAAGTGCAGGTGTTGCATAATGTTAGGATGTTCACAGAACGTATCGAGAAGACGGTCGGTTACATCAGCAGGTTCCAGGGAGCTGAGTCTTATACGAGCCAAGCCTGGTATCTGAGCCATTTTATCGAGCAGCACGGGAAGCTTGTCATTTTGAACGTCTGACCAGTTAGTTCGTCTTACGGTATGCTGTCCGTAAGCGCCGAGAAAGACACCGGTTACGACGATTTCCTTATGGCCTGCACGGACTAAGGCTTGTGCCTCTTTTAGTACGATGGGTAGTGGCTTACTGTGAACATTTGGCCGGGTTTTAGGTACAATACAGTAGGAGCAGTAACCATCGCAGCCATCCTGGACTTTTAAAAATGCTCTGGTATGTCCTTTGAATGAGGTTAATTGCGGCAGAGCGGCGGTGGTATGTAAGTTATTTTTATCATTGCTCTTAGAGATGCTTTTTGTTTTTACTGTGGTATCCTGTTGGGGTTGATTTATTTGTGTATTCGAGACAGCAGATCCGCCGTTAGCTATTTGGCTTAAAACAGCAGAAAGTTCGTTTCGGTGCCTGACAATGTGGATGTCTTTGCCAAGGTTGTTCATTTCGCCTATTTCAACTGTGGGAAGACAGCCACATACTACTATGGCGGCATGAGGGCTTTGCTTTTTAGCCTTACGGATGTATTGTCGGCTCTTTGCGGATGCAGTGCGTGTAACACAGCAAGTATTGACAATTACAAGTTCAGCTTTATAAGACGTTTGTGTTTGAATCAGTCCGGTTCGTTCGAGTAGCTCTCTTATTTGCTGGCTCTCATATTGATTAACTTTACAGCCAAGAGTAATTATGGAAAAAGTCTTCACAATGTGTTATAATTTATAAATGTTGGGATAAATTAACAAGACCATAAGATCTCAGTCAGGCCATAAGACGGGAGGTTTGTTATGGCTTTTGTACAAGATGTGGTTTGGGCGATAGACCTCGGTACTAATTCGCTCAAAGCTTTACACTTGGCAATTGTCGGTGACGTCGTACAGGTCATTGGCTTTGATAATATCCAGCACGGCAAGATTCTAAGCGGTTCTGGTGTTAAGGAAGCCGAAAGAGATGAACTGATCGCTTTAAGCTTGCGCCAGTTTGTTCAGCGTAATGATATAGGTGATGAAGCAATCATAATCTCGGTTCCAAGCCAGAACAGTTTTGCCAGGTTCGTGAGTCTGCCACCGGTTGAGCAAAAGCGTATTCCCGAAATTGTGAGGTTTGAGGCGGCTCAACAGATACCCTTTGATATGGACGATGTTCAGTGGGATTGGCAGTTGATGACTGAGGCGGACAGTCCAGAAAAAAAGGTTGGTATATTTGCTATCAAAAACGACGTGGTCAACTCATCCTTGGAGCAGTTCAGTAGGGAAGACATGCAGGTTAGCTATGTCCAGATGGTGCCGATGGCTTTGTATAACTATCTTATGTACGACCGTCCTGATTTACTTAGTTCGGAAGAGCGGGCCACGATAATTCTGGATGTTGGCGCGGAGAATACCGACCTGGTTGTGTGCACAAAGTCGGGGGTATGGCAGCGATGCATTCTGATGGGAGGCAATTCTTTCACCAGAGCGATAGCTGATACCTTCAAACTGAATTTCGTAAAAGCAGAGAAACTAAAGCGTACAGCGCCTGTTAGTAAGTATGCACGACAGATTTTCCAGGCGATGAAACCTGTATTTACCGACTTAGCTTCTGAGGTGCAGCGGTCCCTTGGTTTCTATTCCAGCGCCAATCCTAATAAAAAGTTCAATAGAATTATTGCTATGGGCGGCGGAACGAAATTGCGAGGTTTATTAAAATACCTGCAACAGACCCTTCAAATACCGGTTGAGCGTCCTGATACATTTAAGAGGCTGGCGATAGGCTCCGGTGTCTCGGCAGCGAAATTCCACGGTAATGTAAGCGATTTTGGTATTGTTTATGGTCTGGCGTTGCAGGGTCTCGGCCTTGCGAGGATAGAAAGCAACTTGCTGCCTCGCGCCATCCAGCGTTCGATGGCCTGGACAAGTAAGGCTAAGTACTTCATCGCGGCTGCGTGCATTCTGCTTGTTGTTTCTCTTGTGTGTCTGGCCAGAACGGGGCTGGACAAAATTAGTTATGCCAAGAATAGTCAAATCCGGCAAAGGGTGGGGGGAATAATCAGATCTGCCGATGAGGCCAATAACAAGCTTAACACTGAAAAGCAAAAAGCATCCAGCTACGAGGCTACGATAAAGAAGCAGTTTAAGCTCTTCAAATATCGTGAAGCGATACCGCTGTTGCACGAGATGATACTGTCGGCTTTGCCGAATGCCAAGAGTAATCCTGAGCAGCGAGAGCTTTACGAGGCCTTTGCCAGAGGTGATGTGGAAACATTAATGCAGACTCCTCGCAAGGAGAGGAAGCAATTGTTCGTGACTAACATGTCGATTTTCTATTCGGACGACCTTGAGAATGCCCAGTTCGGCAGCACAGCGATGATGAGAAAAAGGGGAATGGGGGTAGAGGGTGCTGGTTTAGAGGAGTATGAGCTTGAAATAATGATGAGGGAGCAGGAGATATACGGTCGGACGATGAGCCGATACGGATTGACGTCTCCTACAGCCGGGCAAGAGGAAGAAAAGGATGCCGGCTTTGTCGTTACGTTAGCTGGATATAGCCCGTATAAGAACATAGGTGAACTACTGGATCCGATCGGGGAGCAAGGACAACCTGATAGGTGGGGATTTATCACTCGTCTGATGCACCTTGATGATATTGTTGATGGTAATAGTCCTTTTGAGCTATATAAGAAAGCTGATGCTGAACACTTCAAGCTTGAGATGGGGCCTGTTGCCTGGGATTCTGAAACGCCTGCGGGTACGGGTGTTGCGGATGTGATATATGATGAGTCGGCAGGTGCCTCAAGCAGCGGTACACAAATCTTGATTGACCCGATGACGAGTGAGATTATCAGCACGGTTCCTGTCCTGGATGAGTATGGTGAGCCGAAGCTTGACCGGAAAAACACGCAAATACAGCAAGTAAATGACAGTTGGTTCATTTTGAATCTTAAGTTTGTCTGGAAAAATGCTCCTGGACAAACTGAGCAGGGCCAGGCGGAATCTGGTTCTGTAGGTCGATCGAGTGGCGGCAGTACATCTACAGGTAAGTCGATGGGTGAAGTTGAGTGGTGATATAGATGGTAAAGATCAATCTTAAAATTGTGAAAGAAAAACTGAGTGTCTTTCGGCATAATCTATCGCTATTAGTGCCTATCATTATAGCAATAGTTGCTGTAGTTTTATTTATACCGACACGGCTGATTAGCAGCAAGCTAAGGGAGCAAATAGCTAAAGAGACTATCGGCAAGGCTAAAAGGCTTAAAGGCATGGATGTTGTTTCGAGTGATAGATGGAAACAAGAACAGCAATATCAGCAAGCATACGAGAATGATGCAAATCAGATCAAGCAGTTAATGTTGCAAAGCACAAAAAGGGATCTGCTGAGCTATAAGATTTTTCCCAAGCCGAAGGGTACTTCTATCTTGGTATTCGAGGAGTTTGGTCAGCGTTATCAGGAAGGTATAGCAGAGATGATAGCCAGTTTGAACGCGGTTGACAGTCCTACGGAAGCGGAGATTCAACGAAGTCTGCAACAGACGACGACTCGTTCATCGCGTGTTGGGGACAGGGGGCGATTTCCGACGACCTCGTTAACGCCGTCGAGGACACCTTTGTATGGTTTATATGGGGGGCGAGGAAGGAGCGAAGCTGAACAAAAGGTTGAGGATGAGATATGCAGAGAAAAAGCCAAATTGGGTAGTGTTTATGCCAACGTTACTGATCTGGCCGGGTACGAATTCTGGGGCGAGTATAAGTATGATGTTGGGATAGATCAATCGACGGAGGATTGTTGGTATTGGCAATTAGGTTATTGGGTAATCGAAGATATTATCGATACAATAGAAAAGTTGAATTCAGGTTCGGATAGCGTTTTCACTTCACCAGTTAAGCGACTTATGGGAGTGAAGTTTACACTTGGCCAGACGAATGTCAGGACATTCAGGAGTGGCAGGAGGGGTTCGCTGAAAAAGAAGGATACGGGCGATAAAGCTACCTATGTTGTTTCGCCGGAAGATGGCCTGACTATACCCTGCACCGAAAGAGTCTGCGATGATGATATTGATGTCATACATTTCGATGTTACGGTCCTTGTCAGCTCCAAAGCTGTCTTGCCCTTCATGCAGGAACTTTGCAGCGCAAAGGAGAATAAATTCCGGGGATATCTTGAGCAGAAAGCTGAAAAGACTTTCAAACACAATCAGATAACGATTCTCGAAAGTAACATAAACCCAGTTGACCATGAGGGGATACTTCATGACCTTTACCGCTACGGTGAAGATGCTGTGGTCGAACTCGATTTGATATGTGAATATATATTCGTTAAGGAAAGCTACGAACAGATCAAACCAGAAGCTGTGAAGGAGACGCTAAAGGGAGAGGATGATGAAGAAAGCAAACGACGGTGATTAAAATGTTTGAAACAAAGTATTGAGTGCGAGAAGAGACATGCGTGATATCATCAGAAAAATAGTTATATTTTTTGAGGCCCATGTTGAGAAAGTAGTATTGGGTGTTGTCGGAGTGATCTGCATGGTTCTCTTGTATATGTTTGTTATATTTAGTCCAAACGCGGTGGTATACGATGGCAATAAATACAGCCCTGCTGAGATCGACCATTACATAGAAGAACAAGCTGCAGAATTGCGAGCGGGACTGAATCGAGAACCTGAGCTTGTAGAGCCGTATAGTCCACGACTGCATGGCGCGTTAAGCCCTGATGACCCGGTTAGGCAGGGAATTCCTGGTGAATTAAAGGAAGGATTCACTGGTTTGTTTAGCTCAGCCTTGGATGGAATTGTTAACGAGCAGTTATTTATTCCGTTACCTAGCAGCAGTTTGATGGAGATGGCGTCTAAGAGGGAATACAGGCTACCGCGCATCGGCGAAGTTAGTGATGTGGCGGTTGAGCACATTAGGGCTGTGGCTTATGTACCGACCGAAGAAGTCGACGAGAAGTTAACTTATGACGGTGCGGGCCATGAGGTGAATGATATTGATCTGGTGACGGTCGAGGCAAAGTACGATGTTGCTGCACTATACAGTAGATTTCACGAAAGTTTTGCCAGTGAGTTTCTTCCTGAGCAGTGGCGTGATCCGTGTTTGGCGGTGCCTGTGTTTGCTGCGGTTCAATTGCAGCGACAGGAGCTGCTAGACGATGGTAGCTGGAGCGAATGGTATAATGTTCCACGAAGCAGAATCGATCACCATAGGAAGATGTTCGAGATAGTGGAGGACGTTGACCAGTTGCGGGGCGGTGGAATTAAAGTGCGCCTGCTGCAATTTAATAATCCCGAAGTTAGAATGGATCTTTTACAGCCTCAAGCCTACCAAATTGCATCTGCTAAGGAGGAGTGGTTTCCTCCAACAATGCATACGAAGTATATTGAGCAGCGTAAGAAAGAAGAGTTAGAAGAGAAGCGGGTGGCACGAGAGGAAGAAAGAGAAGAGCGTAGACGTGAACTTGAGGAGAAGAGAGGGGACCGCTTTGGTGGAAGGTCGGGCGGAACAAGGCCTAGTACCGGCATGGCGGGTCGTAGTCCATATGCTGATATCTACGGTGGTGGCACGAGTCCTTATGGGGATCGGAGAACCAGGAGAAGTCGTACTGATCGAGGGACGTCTGAAAGAGGTGGTCTTTATGATGGGACACGTTTACCGGCCAGAGACAGAACATCGCGGAGGCGAAGTCGGGATAGTCGTGATACCACTGATATGGATTATCTGTACATGTCGGAAACCAGCACAGGTGCAAGAACTGTTGAGAAGTCTGGTTTGGATAAAGTTTATGATGAATTCTACGAGGTTCAGTTGGATTATAGGACGAACCCTGCTGAGATGGAAGAGCCGTTATTGTTTTGGGCGCACGATGATACTGTGGAGCCGTTAAAAAGTTACCGCTATAGGATACGGTTGGGAGTTTTCAATCCGGTAGCTGGGACTAAACATGTCAGCGAGCAAGACTTATCCAAGATGGACCAAGTTATTTTGTGGAGCGAATTTTCTGATGTAACAGAGCAAGTGACGATTCCTGGATGGATGTATTTCTTTGCACAGGACATACAAGAGACTGCCAAAACAGTTACGGTGGAAGTTGCGAAGTACGTATTAGGCTATTGGTACAGTCAAGAGTTCTTGGTTAATCCCGGCGAGGTTATAGGCAAAGAGGTTAAGAATGAAACCCAAGAGAGTGAATTTGTCGGTAGAGCAGTGGCAGAGCGATATGGAACCGTTACGTCATCGCCCCGAAGCCAGTTCGGGGATGAGCCTGATGTGATTGACTATAATACAGGGGCAATTATGGTGGATGCTGTGCTTGTTAATGACTGGTTGGGTTCAGGCGTAGGTCAATTAAGTCGGCGGAACTACTTCAATGTGCTGTACAGTTTCGATGGAATGAATATCGAGCAGATGCCCATTAAGCCGAGCAATTGGAGTGCGGAACTATTGGCTATGTCAAACGAGATAAAAAGAGTTCAGAAGGAGGAAAAGGAGCCTTTGCGGGCCTGGGACAGCTCTACACGACGGAGAAGAGGACGTGGCGCTTTGGAGGGATACGAAGGTATGGCGGGGTCCGAATACGAGATGATGCTACAGCAGATGATGGCGGATTAGCTTCTATGCGAGTCGGAGGGCAGCTTCAATTTTTCATAAATTACTCAAACTGACCTATTTACTAACATTATTATTGATAAGTCTTTTATACGCCTCAGGCGTATTAATTTGCAAAGACATATATCGCCTTATCATTCTGAGCCCTTCGCTGGGCTCAAGGGTAAACTCCACGAAGTTAAGCGAAGAATCTGTCCAGAGAAAATATGGATTTTCTTTTGCTAAAGCCGGATGCTTCGCCTTTCGGCTCAGCATGACAATAAAAACGGTCAGTTTGAGTAAATTATGAATCTTGCGTTGTCAAGGCTCGAAATATCTTCACTGCGAGGGGATTATTTTTATACATCATTTCTTTACAGATGTGTCAGCGGAAAATTTGTCGACATTATGTGAGTGAAGGTTGACAAGGGTATATATAATACTGATTGTGAATAATCAATGCGCTTATTCATGTCATTTCGAGCGATTCAGCCTTTAGCCCTGAGCGACCTGTGGTGAGCGAAGTCGAACCAGGTCGAAGGGGAAGCGGAGTCGAGAAAACTGCTTTTTAATGGCTAAGCTATAGATATACTTCTGCACTTCGCCCATTAAGGGCTTCGGTCTCCACAGTCCTATGGACTCCTTACGGAGGATACCTGATGGCGGAAGTGACAAAGGCATAAATATTAAGCACAATTGATATAAGGTGCAGGTGTGATAGGTTTGATTAGTAGTGAGATAATGAGGTTGAAAAGTAATTCTGTCTGTTAAAAATAAAAGTTGCGAATGACATCGACTTGTTCTAAAATTAATCTTTTGGGTCGATTTTGAAAGGGTGGCGGTATGAAGTACGACGTGGCTAACTTGGCGCTGGCGCCGGAGGGTAAGAAACGCATTATCTGGGCGGATAATGATATGCCGGTTTTGGCGGCGATTCGAAAGAGGTTTGCGAAAGTCAAGCCTTTGAAGGGTAAGAATGTCTCTGCGTGTCTGCATATAACAGCGGAGACGGCCAATCTGGCGCGGACGCTAAAAGCCGGCGGCGCAAATGTTGTTCTTTGCGCATCCAATCCGCTAAGTACTCAGGATGATGCGGCTGCTTCGCTGGTGAAGGATTTTGATATAGCTGTCTTTGCTATTTGCGGTGAAAATCGCACTACGTATTATAAGCATATAAATGCAGCGGTTGACAACGAACCTGTTATTACGTTTGACGACGGCGCGGATTTAGTTAATGAGTTGCATACGCGAAGAAAAAAAGATGCGGTGCGGATTATAGCCAGTATGGAAGAGACAACTACGGGAGTTATTCGGCTGCGGGCGTTGGCTGATGAGGGCAAATTGAAATTTCCGGTTATTGCGGTAAATGACGCTGCGAGCAAGCATTTGTTTGATAATCGTTATGGTACCGGGCAGTCGACGGTTGATGGCATTATTCGCGCTACTGATTTTTTAATGGCAGGTACAAAGGTTGTTGTGGCTGGTTACGGCTGGTGCGGCAGAGGTTTTGCCATGCGGGCCCGTGGTATGGGAGCTATTGTAATCATAACGGAGGTCGACCCAATCAAGGCACTTGAAGCAGCGATGGATGGCTTTGAGGTTCTGCCAATGGCGGAGGCGGTTCAGGTGGGAGGCTTGTTTGTAACATTAACGGGAAACAAGAATGTCATACGGGCAGAGCATTTTCGTGCTATGAAGGACAGGGCAGTTGTTGCCAACAGTGGACATTTCAATGTCGAGATAGACATACCGGCTCTTAAAAAACTGAGCAAGAAGGTGAATCGAAACGTACGCAAACATATTGACGAGTATGTGCTGAGAAATGGTAAGCGAATATATCTTTTAGCTGAGGGCCGGTTGATTAACCTTGCCGCGGCTGAGGGCCATCCTGCATCTGTGATGGACATGAGCTTTGCGACGCAAGCTCTGGAGGCAGAATACGTTGTCAAAAATCAGAGTAAACTCACTGTCGAAGTACACAATGTCCCAATGGAGATAGAACAAAGGGTTTGCAAGCTCAAGCTTAGATCGATGTCGATATCCATAGACAAACTCACGGATGAACAGATCGCTTATCTTGCTACCAGTGGTGAAGGGACATAACCGAACCTGGATTGCGTATTGCGTTTGTCTTATGGCATATTTTACTTTGTGAGATGCGAATCACGTGCGGTGGGACGGAGCCTATGGTTAAGGCAGAGCCGGAAAAGACACCAAGAGTAGTGTCGAAATCCTTTATGACTGTTGGCCCAACGCTGCACTACAGCCACGAGAACGTGCAGAGATGTTGGCTGTTTGCGGTTGTAGCGTTTGGATTGAATTGTCTGTTCTGGTCGAAGATAGTTACAGGCAGCTTCTGGTCGTTTGACCTTAATGCTCTGGGCAAAACTGCAAATTGGCGGCTGGACCAGTTTGCTGTGGGGGGTGTGAGCATATTTGAGTATCCCTGGCAGATCCTCGTATTGGGTCTATTGATGGGCGTCCTTGGGATGGCGCCACTATTGATGTCACAGCTTTTGAGCTTTCGCTACAGTGTTCTTTTTGTATTAGGGGTATTTTTCCTGGCGAACCTGCCGGGTTTTGCTATTTGCCTGTTGGTGAGTTGTATTGCTGTAGCGTGTCGTCCACTTCGTTTTCGGTCGCGGATTATCGCAATAGCGTTGTGCACAGCTCCACAGCTTGTCTATTGGGGATTTTTCGGAGGGGCAAGAGGTGTGGAGCCTATCGTATGGGGGTTTTCCTTTGCGCCGTGGGTTTGTGCGTGGCTCATCGGCCTGATTGTGGCGGGGGTGGTTCTTGGTATAGGGCATTACACGCGTTATCGACCAGGTTTGATATGGATATTCACCTTTGTCGTACTTTTAATGGCCATCGCTCTGTTTGAAGGTAAGATTGGTTTTGATGAACTCGATTATCAACTGTATGTGGCAAAAAATAATCCGGAACAGGTCAGTGAATTTCACGACCACAGCATGACCGAGGCGCTGGACAAGACCATTGTTGACCCTGCAGTTAAAAGATATTTGGCTGGTTTTTTCTATCCCACCGAGGCAATACCGTTGCGGGAAGAACTTAAGCGAGAAATTCAGATTCAGTTGGGTTACGACCGTTGGCCAAGCTGGTTCATCGTGCCCGAAGAGTTTAAGTATCAAGAAAAACGACAGTGGCTCGATGAACAATATGACCTATTCCTCAGTCCGCCAAAGCCATGGTGGATGCCGACATGGCTTCACAGCCAATTGACAAAAAGGCGTATAGTAAGCCGACGTATGCCCATTGCTCTTTACTACAAGGCATTGTTGAGTGAGTATAGTCCCGATATCAAGCTGCTTGGTGAGAAAGAAGTGTTGCATTTTTACAGCGATTATCCACACGAGAAGTCTAGGAAGATATGGTACCTGTTATATCGCGAATGTGGTTACAGTGCTGAGTCTCTTGAGGCTCAGTGGTGCATTGCGAAGCATTGGGCAGGGCAGGGCAGATTCGACTTGGCAGACGAGTTGCTCGCTGAGACCCAAGCTGATTTGCCCGAACGCATGGAGGTTATAGCCGAGCAGCCGATAGAGAATGAGACGTTCTTCAGTCCGTTTCATCCACCGGTCGAGTCTGTGATGACGGTTGTTAAGTTGACCGAGCTACAAAGGAGAATAGAGCAACTGCGAAGTCTTATAAGTTCGCAGAATCGAAGCGATCAGCAGGAATCGGTACAACGTTTGGCGAGATTTGCAATGCTGAATCCGCATAGCTTGGACTATGGGTGGCACCTCGATGCGCTTTTAAGTCAGATGGGTCAGGAGGATCCGCTTCGTGACAATATACGGTTGGCAAAAGCGAATCTTGTTGCAGATGAGCAGCTTCGTGCCGAACAATTGGACCAGCTACATAAAGAGTTCCAAGATACCGATGGAGGTATGCAGGCGCTGTATGAACTTGCTCGTTTGAAGATCCGTTTATATCAGGATGAATCAAATCCGGAGCAGAAGAAAAAACGCTTGGCGGATGCGAGGTCAACTCTTACGAGTTTTTTGAGCCTTTATCCTGAGAGCTATTGTACTGAGCAGGTAAAGAAGAATCTGGATGCCCTACCAACAGTTGAGTGAAGGTAGAGTTTAGAGACCCACCTTTGTTTTATTACTCAAACTGACCGATTCTTTCCCGAAGCCAGTTCGGGATTCCCGCGCAGGGCCTGTCCTGAGCCTGTCGAAGGGCGGGAATCAATTAAAGTTTGCAGCAAATTGGATTCCCGTTCCCCGGTCGTAGCCGAGGACAAGTTTCACGGGAATGACAAAGTGCAATATATTGTTGTCAAATAGTTACTTATGTTGATTTTCAATTAAAATTCGGTCGGTTTGAGTTATTAATTGAAGGTTAGAAGGCATTGATGCGCTATTCTTGTGGCTTTTGTGGCATGTGTCAGGTGATTAAGAATCAGGCGTAGCAAAGTATGCTGTTTTAACAGGCCAGAAGCGGCGTTTTTCGAGAAGTGCTCAAGTCCTTGTCATTTTTTTAGCGGGACTTGGGTAACAATCCAGCATAAAAAGTAAAGTATTTTGAGTGGTTACAAGTGAGAGCCAGCCGATTTGACTTATTTGTAAGCTTTGTTATAATAAAGAGTAATGAGTGATAGACTTTTGACTGTGAGCTTTGCAATTTTGCAAGGATTCAGGAAGACAAGTATGAAAGGTACAACTGATGAGTCAATTTCGTCTGATATAAGTGAGCAGAAGATTTTGCTGGTAGGGGACATAGACAGGGCGTTTTTGGATCCTGATAATGTCAGACAGCGTGATTGGGAAGTTCGAGATGATACCGCAGACGGAATCAATGCAGCAGCGAAGAACAGTTTTGCTGTGATTGGAGTTGTAATTTGCGGAATATCAGGCAGGTTGAGTTCTACTTTGAGGTCTTTAAGGGAAGTTAGTGCGGATGCAAAGATAGTTCTTCTGGCAGAGATGTATGAGGAGCCGATTGTAAGGCAGCTTATAAATTCGATTGTTGACGGCACGAGTCTGGCGGATGATTATCTGATTTGTCCTATACAGGCCAAGATGTTCTACGACTTTGTTGTTGGTAGAAAGGCACGCGCACAGGATGTAAACGTCTCAGTTGCTGCTGAGGATGTTGAGTTTGACAGGCGAATGAAGCAGCTTGAGAAGTTGGCTACCGAGGATGACTTGACGGGCCTTAAAAATAGAAGGTATATATGGGAGTTCTCCAGGCAGATTTTAAAGCAAGCTGAGAAAGAAGATGGACGAGTGACGTTGCTTGTTTTTGACATCGATAACTTCAAGCATTACAACGATATTTATGGGCATGTCGCAGGAGACAAGATTCTAAAACAAGCGGCGATTCTAATGCGGCGATGCTGTAGAGCACACGATGTTGTAGGTAGAATCGGAGGAGATGAGTTTGCGGTTGTTTTCTGGGATGAGCCTATAGCAAGATCATCTGGAGCTGAAAAAGAAAGGCGTTTGGCAACGGCTGACCATCCCAGCGAGGCGATTTTTATAGCAACACGCTTCAGGAAGGAGTTCGAGAAGGCGGAGTTGCATTTGTTAGGTCCGAAAGGTGAGGGGATTTTGACCATAAGTGGGGGATTGGTAAGTTTTCCTCGTGACGGTTCAACTATTGAGCAGCTTTTTTTACGGGCGGATTCTGCGCTTCTTGAAGCGAAACGCAGCGGTAAGAACAGGATCTATCTCGTCGGTGAGCCACAGAGTGACATTGCTGACCTGGAATAGAAAGTTTAATCCTAAATAAATCAAACGGATAGATTCCTTTTGTCATTTCCACACAGAGCCTGTCCAAAGCGGGAATGACACAAAGAATCGGTCAGTTCGAGTACACTATAAGGTAAATTCCGGATGCATGACAATAAATGTATGAATAACAATACCCAAGATACTTAGGTATTCTTTTTATCTGAGGTAAATTTTTTATTTGAGGTATTCTTATTATTTTGAGGGATTTTTATTTGAATAAGTGTGGATTTTCCAGGTGGCGTTCTGAGTCCATTCAGCTAAAAGCAGCTATTGTAAGTTGGTTGAATTTGGATTGTGATTGCAGGGTGTTGTGAAGGCAAAGCCTTAGATTGCTATTGCTCTGGGAGAATAATAGTCTTGGTTGGGCTGACCAGCTTGTAGCGTATTCCCCGCCAGCGGATTGTTCTGCCAAAGGCTGAAGTGATAATGCAAAATAGCAGCAGCAGAGACCAAAGCCAAAAGGCGAGGATGTCGATGGTCGTTGCGGGTCTGAGCTGCTGAATATCTTTCGGCAACAATATGGCGACCGTTTTCCAGCGCATTATTGCCCGGAATAATTGGCTTACGAAGAAAATTATCGGTACAGCGGCAGCAAGAGGAAGCGCTGAGAATTGGAAATTAAAGATGTGAAATTTCACATGATGTATTGCTATAAGCAGAGCAAGAGCGGCTCCACCCCATAAACCCAGCGCAGAGTATAAGCTGGTTAAGAGCCCAAAGGACCAGGTTAGCGGCGCATACACGCGGGTAATGAGAAGTTGTCGCCGGCTGAATTCGAGCAGACCCCTCCATGTAGTTGTTTCGTAAGAGGCGGCTAAACAGGTGGGAACGAATGCAACTAATAGTCCAGCTTTTTTTACGGCACGACTGAGGGAGAGGTCATCGCTTAATACGGTTTGCCAGATTTTATCAAGGCCCAGACGGCGAAAGTCGTCTGCGCGGATGGCCATGGAGCCACCCCAGGCTTGATTGAAGGGCGTGTTGCCGAGCAATTGCGCGACCCTGGCGTTTAGAGCTGACAAGGCGAGCGTAGCAAGGTTGTTCTTTCTTGGGATAAACCAGCGGTAGCCGCTGGCGGCGCCATTTTTTGTCAGGCGGAGCGGCCAGACCAACTGACTCAACCAGTAATCGGGAACGCAGATGTCGGAATCGGCAAAGGCCAGGACGTCAACATCGTTGGTAATAAAATTGTAACAGTACAATAAGTTGTGAATCTTCTGGCTGCACGAGCCGGTTTGACCGGCGACAAATATCTGCACATCTTGGGCTTTAGAGCTTGAGGCCAATTGTTCTTTTAACTTTTGTAGTTCATCGTATGCAGGGTCGGACTTTTCGGCGACAACAAACCAGAGTACATAATTTTCATAGTCCTGATTGAAGAATGAAGCGATGTTCTTATGGAACTCCGAATCCAGGCCTTTGCAGGGTACGATGAGGACAGTGTGTAAAAGGTGCCATGAACGTTTCTTTCTGAGTTTTGATCGCGCAAAGCGATAGTTGTTAATCGACTGCAATAAGGATAGTAATTGTGGCAAAATTGCAGCCAGGGCTATATAGAAATACCAATCCATTTTGAACCGGATTTTTTCGTTTCAATTACACAAATTATCACGTATCGCCAGTTGCGTACGTGCACAGAAAACGATGTTATTAACTTAGTAAAATTGAGAGAAAAAGCCAGCGTTTTCTTTGGTTGAGTTCTAATACTAATCGTGTTTGATATTTGCGTCTTTGTCATTTAGACTGTAGCCCCTTGGGTGCTTCAGTCGAAATGACAACTGACCTTTTCAACAGAGAAACTTTAACTGTTAGGATATTGAAGCAAGCGGTACTAAGGATTCGATTAGCTCAGTGATAGTGTAGTTCTTTGCCAGGTCTATGGAAAGCAGGTATCCGTGATTATGGTCGGATGCGATGATTAGTGCATTCTCTGCCGCCTGGTACCAACCTTTGGGTTGAGGCTGATGGCCCAGAACAAAGAAATCGACGTCGAAAAGCTTTGCCATTTTGTCGAACGAGGCTTGACTGTGCCTTCTGCCCCAGGTTAACAGATAAGCCGAGCCCGGCCTTCGACAGTCGTCTGGAGTGATTTTGCTGCGAAGGATATCGGGATCAAATTTGTCAACAAATCTGTCACTGGGCAGTGAATGCGAGATCCATATTCTGTTGCGACATTTGACTGCTAAAGGTTGCGATAGCAACAACTCTTTTATGGCGGTTTTTATATCGGGGTAGGCGTTGTGGAATTCGCGTTGCAGAGCCTGGCACATTGCGCTGTGCATTTCTTTACCATCTTTCATTATTTCAGAGTCATTTATGAAGGCGGTATCGTGATTTCCCGTGACTATGTGGACTTGGCTGGGAAAGTCCAATTTATAGCGGACGGCATCAAATAGCAATTTGTATGATAAGCAGCCACCTTTGATATCCTGTGGACCGCCGTGGATAATTTCCTGCAGGACGAGGTGTCTTTTGGGATTATTGGGAAGGTCTGCAAAGGTTAGCACTCTTTCAAAATTCCGCCGGTGGCCGTGGATGTCTCCGGTTACTACAATAGAGCCATCAGGTGGAAGGCTGATCAGATTACCGCGTCGGAATTCATCTGCATAATTGGCACCTTTGCCCTTTTTGAGCATATCAATTATTGTTTGGGGCATCTTTGGTTGCTTTTATTTTGCCAACGAAAATAGTGTGTATCATCAGGTCCAGCCTTTGTATGACAGCCATCATATTAGTTGGACGCTGCGCAGGGTCGTCTTTGACACAATCCATTACGAGCTTAGAAACTCCAACAGGAATTTTGTTCTTTAGCTCGTGGGGTGCCGGACAGGTCTTTGGCACGACGAGTCTCGAACCGGTTTTCTGATTGGGTATCAGAGTAGGGATATTCTTTCCAGTGAGAGCCCAGTACATTGTCGCGCCGAGATTGAAGATGTCGGTTTTGGGGCCGAGTGATTTTCGCCTGACCTGTTCTGGTGCGATGTAATCGGGAGTGCCTTGGATACGCGACTTGATTGTTCCTATCTTGCAGCTCTGGCCGAGGTCTATAATTTTAATTGAGCCTGCCTTATTGATGAGAATATTGTTGGGCTTCATATCACAGTGGACATATCCCTGCTGATGTATGGCGTTTAAGCCGGTTGCAACCATTCTGAATACGAGTAAGACATCGCCAAGGCTTAGAGTGGGGCTGTCTTCGAGGGTTGTGCCCTCAAACATTTCCATAGAAAGCAACATCTCTCTTAATTTGAACATGCTGCGGATTTTCCTGAGCTTGTAACATTTACGCACGTAAGGATGATCAATATGCCTTGCGACTCTATACTCGTTCTCGGTTTGTTCGAAAACCCTCAAATCCTCAGGTTTTTCGTATATTACCCGTTTCAGTGCTACATTTGTTTCATCCTCCTGATTCTTTGCAAGATAAATTGTG
Source organism: uncultured Pirellulales bacterium (assembly GCA_964399795.1). Taxonomy (GTDB): domain Bacteria; phylum Planctomycetota; class Phycisphaerae; order Sedimentisphaerales; family Anaerobacaceae; genus CAYNTC01. Next base: position 21,646 of record CAYNTC010000008.1, read on the forward strand.
CTGCGGGCACCGGTTCCGATTCGCCGGATTATGGTGAAATCGCCAACACTGAGTATGTCTTTGGCCATATAAGCAAGAACCTATAAAAAATCTATGCGTTATAACATAGTTAAGATGCGCAAATTTACTTTCTTGTTCCTGTAATATTGCACTTCAGCCTCTGCGTTGCTACAATAAACAGCGATTTTGCAGAAAGTAGCTGTAACGTACCGTACTAAAGCTTTCGTAGGTTGGGTAAAGTACAATACAATCAGGCATTTGTCCAGTGTCCGATATAACGAAGCCAAATGTTTTTGGTTTGCATAACACTTTTTCCTAACCTATCGGCAAAAAAAGACAGATCCTGAGAAAGTTGTTGTGGTTTAGTTACTGTTAAATAATAATGAGTATGTATATTCGGGTAATGTGAAAGTATTGCTCGTTTTGTCGTATAATATTTCCCCGATAGCTCAACTGGTAGAGCGAGCGGCTGTTAACCGCTAGGTTGTAGGTTCGAGCCCTACTCGGGGAGTTTGGATATGACAGGAGGTCCATTCTGGGTATATGTTCTTCAAA
>CAYNTC010000009.1:0-21733 GCA_964399795.1 uncultured Pirellulales bacterium
GCACTTTCATTTTTGCTTTTTAATTTTCTTTTGCGAATTTCCCTGCCGGCCCGCCAGCCGTAAATAAAACCGCAAACCGTGTCACCAACGCTCCCAAAAGAACATACCTACAACTACCCTGTATTAGGAGACACAACTATACATACATGTACAGGTATAAAGTGCGACAAACCAGAATTAATTACCAAAGCTCACAAACTTATATTCCTCCGATTTAAGCAGCGTCTTTGAAAAACCTAAGTCTCTTCGCATCTCGATTACAAAATTTGCATAGGTACGTTTAGCTCTAGTTTGCCACTCTTTATCAGACACGTCAAATCTCATCATAATATCTGAAAATTCATTGGCTACTCGTACAACCGAATCAGATGCCCAAAGCCAGAGCTTGGCGTACTGGTCCAAAAATTTCTTTTTTTCTTCGGAGGTGCTATTCCGTCCTGTAACAAAAACACTCAGCGCTGTCGAGATTTCCTCATAGACTTGCCTTTTCTTAAACAGGACTTCAGATTTTCGATCGAGCCAATACTTAAGCAGATAACCTGCTACGCCAATGATTGCTGAAGTTATTATTGCATAAGACATCTAATCTTCCCCTTTCCACAAAAAATTCATCCATTTTTTTTACAGACTCGCCTCTGTTACAAATATCTATCTCATCTTAGCAGCGTTTGAGCATTTCGTACTGATCCAGGTCGCAACGCAGGCCCTTTTTTAGAAGCTCAGGATCCAACTGGCGCTCTTGGCTGTCCTTGTTTTCCTTTTTTGATTCAGATTCGTCCATATATTTTGCCCTATCTTATTCGTCTGCTCAGTAGGGTGGGCTTCAGCCCACCGATTAGCTTAGCGGATTTCAAATAAACCTCTGGTGGGGCAAGCCCCACCCTACCTATTGTTCTTTGCTAAACCGCCGTTGGTCTTGTGGCCTATTCCCTTTTAGTTTTGATTCGCTCATATATGTTATCCATTACTTTGAGGACAAGAAGCCCTGGATTCCCGCTTTCGGGTCTGTCGCTAAAGTGGAGATTGCTTCGTCGTTTCACTACTGGCAATGACAAACACTGCGTTTTAATGTCATTGCGAGGCCTATGAAATAGGCCGTGGCAATCTCAAACACTCCACAATAATGTTTGGCAACAAGCCCTTTCGCGGGAATGACGTTGCTATTCTATGCTTCTTGTGTTTTATCATTATTTATGCAGGAATCAATAAACTACATAGTAATTCCCTCTTCTTGCCCAGAATACGCCTGCCTTGTTATAATGTCAACAAACAAAGTACGTGCCCCTTCAAACCGATAACTATGAACAACGAACTCAAAACTACATACGAAGAACAATACGATGTCATCGGCAATAGCTTATTGGTTCGTGCCCCTGCAAAGATAAATCTGAGTCTGCTTGTAGCCGGCAAACGGCCTGATGGCTTCCACGAGATAGAAACCGTAATGGCTAAGGTCACCTGGTACGATGAGATTCTCATTGAGCCGGGCAAAAAAAACGGCATTGAGCTTATATACAAAGGTCCACAATGGGCACCTGCAGGTAAAGACAATCTCGTCTATAAAGCCGCACATATATTGTTTCAAAATTGTGGCAAAGCTGCAAATCTAAGAATCACCCTAACAAAAAATGTCCCAGCAGGGACAGGTCTGGGCTCGGCAAGCAGCGACGCGGCAGCAACACTTCTTGGCCTGGCCAAATACCTGCAACTGGACTTCGACCAGCAAAAATTAATCGAATTAGCGGCAGAGCTGGGTAGCGATGTACCTTTCTTTTTGAACGGGCCTTTGGCACTTTGCAAGGGAAAAGGTGAAAAAATCCAGAAATTAACTAAAAATTTTAACTTTTTGGCTCTGTTAATAGTTTCAGACGTAACTATTTCTACACAAAAGGTTTATGCAAATTACCGCCACGACCAGGCCCTTTACGACAAGCTCAAATACCTCATAAACAACTACATCGAAGAAAACAGGATTGATTTGGTGGTGAAAATGTGCGCAAATATGTTGTTACCAAGTTGTTTTGCGTTACAGAAGAGCTTAGCTGAACTTAAAGCTAAAGTTGAGTCTATTGGTATCAGGCCTTTGAGTCTGAGTGGTAGTGGTTCAGCTATGTTTTATGTTATAGACATCAATGATGAAAAAAGAGCTTGGTCATTCCAGCGGGAACTAAGCATGCATACCAATTGCAAAAGCATAATCGTGACTAACAATAGATGGTAGGCTTTTGAGCGAGGCAAGGAAATGAAGATCAGCGAGGTCAGAGTAAAATTGGTAGACAACAAGGACACTAGGCTAAAAGCATTTTGCTCAATAACGATGGACAATGAGTTTGTTGTTAGGGACATTAAGGTCATACAAGGAGGCGGTGGCTATTTCGTTGCCATGCCTTCGCGAAAGATGAGTGACCATTGCGAAAAGTGCGGAGGCAAGAACCATCTAAGAGCCAAATATTGCAACAACTGCGGTGCACAACTGCAGGAAAACCGAGCAAAAAAGGACATCAAAGGTAGAATGAAGTTACACGCGGATATTGCCCACCCCATCAACACACAGTGCAGACAGAGAATCCAAGAAAAAGTTATAGAAGCCTTCAAGCAAGAATTGGAAAAGTCAAAACAGCCAGGTTATAAGCCGGTCAACATGGACGAACCTGACGACGATGTACCCGAAATGATATCTTAAGCGGGGAATGGTCCGCAAATATGCACGCACAAGCGGAAAAGGCTTTATGTAGTAAGATCCTCCAGAACCTTATCGAGTGCGACATCCAACCGCTCAGTCACGTCATAATTACCCTCTGTCAGACGCCGACGAAGGTCAAGAACCTTCTTCCGGCGTACCTCCGGCAGAGAAGCAATGCGTTTTAGAACCTGCCCGATTGGTGTATTGTGGATGTTTTTGAGAATCTGCTCCATGACAAGGTCTTTGTCCAGGGTTAGATCCTCTTTTGTCTGCTCCTGACGACTTTGATCTTGAAAACGACTGTTGTAACCGGAATCAGGCATTTGAATTATCTTACCGAATCAGCCCCAAATGAAAGCGTCCTTTCTCTCGTATGAGGCCGGAAACCACTATATCTTGTATATCCTTTGAATCCTTTCAGAGGCCCAAATCAACATTGATATCGACAAACAATCATCAAAAACTTTAGAAAAGTTTAGCTCTAATAAGCACACCATGATTGACTTAAAATAAGGCTTTTTATGGCTAAATAGCCCTTATCAGTACTGAAAATCCACTTAGTAAATGGGACACCCAGGTAGGATACAATCGATTTGAAACCACAAATAAAGTAGGAACAGGTAATCTACGCAATATACTATATGTAGTGATAGTTGAAAAACGCTGCCCAAAAAGGGTAAAATTCCAAGGCCGAAAGGCACCGAAAATCCAACTCTATCTCAGTTCTCAATAGTAGTATTTGAAATCCAGGTCTACATCCCACACATCCGGCAGACCCTTCTTTTTATTCAATTTGACCCTCGCACACTGCAAATCGGCCCAGCGAAGCTGAATTGTGGACAAAAACCTGGTAAATGTGGTCACATCAACACCCTTGAGATTTACCTTGGCGCTTTGACTTTCCTGACCCGCGGATTTTATTATAGGGCCTGAACTGAACTTATAGTCTGTCGGTGGTATTCCACATTGGCTGGCTACTCTGTCGACGACAATAGCGTAGTCAAACTCATGGCTGGGATTCTCTGAGTCGGCATAGTCCAGCCTATCGGGGTCGAGCTCAAGAATCTCGAGCATTATGGCTTGGGCCTTTTTATACTCGCCTTTGTCCTGATTCCATCGGCGTTCCGCCTCCGGCAAATATGCGCTCCAAATTAATAAAGGCCACAATCCAACTAAAAGCGGCACGATTATGTAGTACAGAACCGGATTTTTGTATATGCTACGCACAACAATTTCTTTCTAATTTACTATTGCAGTTCCAGTGCGATGCTGAAGCTGTCACGTCCCCCTTTAGACTCAAGGTGCCTTGGTAAGATATTGAACTGACCCTTCATCGCTTCGAACAACCGCAGCGTACTTTGTCGACTTGACGTATCCCCGTCAATACTTATGGTCTTGGCAGTTATGGTTATTGAATCTATATTCAGGCCCGTCTGCGCCGCGCATTTGTTAAAAGCTTCGAGCACCAGGGTAAGCTTTGACGATATTGATTTCTCACCTATGCTGCTTATTAGTCCGCTCTTAACGTCTCGGACACGCCTCAGCTCGTTACCGAGTTTCCCGACGGCGCTGACCCTGTCCGGTAGTTTCTGGTTGAGCATAACAGTGCTGTAATCGCGCGATAGTTGGCTGCGCAATCTGCTTCGAATCTTGTTCATTTTCAATAATTGTGTCTGAAAGTACAGGCCAACCACAATCAATAGAATAGTGACAGAAATACTAACGAATTTAATTATCCTTTGAAGGCGTAGTTTCTTACCCTGAAAGGGCATGAAATCGTTCCTGAAGTTTACGCTTCGGCTTTTTTCTGAATGAGCCAGGGCTGCCCCGTATGCAATAGCAAAATCAACAGAATCGACGCAATCTGATAAAGTCTCAGTTTCTACACCAGCCAACCCTGTTAAATCAACAGTCTTTGTTTCGACACCCAATTTCTCTTCGAGTTTGTGATAGTCAGTCGAACCAGCAGACTCAAAGACGAAGACCCGTCTAACTTGCTCGCCAGGAGTTGTCAGAGCCATTGTGGTGAGAACCTCCCTGCTGAGAAGCTCTGCCCTATCCTGTTTCGGACTGACCAGAAATGTCCGGAGCATCGGTGCTTTTTGCGATCCTGAAGAAACGACAAAGTAGCCACGGTCTCTGGAAAATATCGCCAGGAAAGCTCCATTCCGTTCAGATTCAATCTCTGCCACGTTATGGGAAACAAACCTTGCCAGACAATAGACATCTGGCTCCATTGTCATTGGATCCATACCGTTGCCCTGCAAGGAAACAAGAATGTCTGACAACGTTTTCCTCTGGGCGGTAAAGACGGTTAATTTTGAGCCGTCCTGATCGCTTGAGGTTATCAGGAATGCAAGCGCATCGTCACTAACGTCGGTAGTGAGCGCTTCCTCTGTATCAAATCGGACCGTTGCAGCAATTTTCTGAGGATCGTTGAATTCACTATGCACGCTGTGGTGCATAAATAAAGAACAATCTAAAGCCACAGCAACTTCCGAAAACCGCAGGTTTCTCTCGGCACAACCCTGAGCTATGAGGCTTGCCAAAGTCTGGGGATTCTGTTGCTCTTGATCTTCAAGAACTACACTAAAGCATCCCAAAAGCTCTCTCTCACGGCCTCGGATTCCCAGACAAACCACGGACGCATTACCTGTATTCAAATGAATCCCCAAATAGTTCCGACGTTCCACTTAGAAAAATCTCCCGATATTATCTTGTAAAGTACGTCGCTTTTCTCAGCCAAGGTAAACCGTGTCTAACATGCCGTTCAACCCGGGACCACAGCTATCCGGGCCACCTTATCGCCTTCTTTGGTTATAGCTGCCACAGCCGATGCTTTCGCTACGCCGCTTACGGCGGTCACTTTGATCGTGAAAAAGCTGCTCGTCGTTGTAATGTAATCCTCGCATTTTTTGATAGAATCAGAGTAACTTAGTAGTGACCTTCTCAGATCGTCCAAATCTGCAAATGGCTGCACGCGTCTACGCTGAATTACCTCTTCAGCGATTTTCGGCGCATCAGACAAACCTCCAAAAGTAAAAGCTGCCTCAAGCACGTGCCGTGGTGCCGTATTTACGTTAACTTTCGTGCAGGCCCACCTACTGATATATTTTAGAGCTGACTCTTTTCTACTTTCGCTAACTATGGTTGGCCGAGCAAGCATCTCGGTATCGATAAGTGAACTATGAAAAAGCCTTGCAAAATCAGCATTTTGTCTGGCAAGCTGATTAGCGACAGAAATTGTCTTACGGCTTCGCCGCTGTCGGGCAGACCTTTGTTGCCGAACGGCAGCGCGGCCCTTCTTTGTGCTCTGTTTCGATTTGCTCTCTTCTTTGGAGTCGTTTTTAACATAAGTTGATATCGGTTTGAATTCGAGCTTGAATGGCTTTATTTGGCTCACCTCTTTTAGTTGTTTTTTCATTGCACTAATCTCATTAGTTCCGAGTCTCATCCATTCACAGAAAGTCTCGAATCCCGCCTCAACTTCGAGTTGCACATTCTTGTCTGTTAGCAACATCCAGCCGAGCGGATATTTTGCGTTCTCATCCTCAATTTCAATTCTCAATTTGGCAGAACCAATCTCAAACTCTATAGGCTCAGTCACATACGGCCAAGGTGGGCCATACGGACCGCTTATGACGATAGGAATGAATCTACTAAGCTCATCGGCCTCGTCTGCATCAGAGTCACTGATGTCATTGGTATTGCCATAGCTATCGAAGTAGTTTGAACCAGTTTTCTTGGGTATGCCATTATATGTAGTACTTTCAGATAGAAGATCCTGGTACTCCTGCTCGGAAAGAAAAAACAGGTCGGAAAAATCCGGCTCATTTGGACGGCTGATAAGTTCAGGCTGCAAATCCTCTAATGTGGCAAGCGCATATTTCAATGCCGAATCACAACCGTAACGTGCCTTGCAGTAATCCATAATATACTGCTGGCGATGACGCTGGGCGGCAACGCGATTGGTTAAAGTATAGCCCAATGTCGATAAAACGACCAGCACCACAAGCGTTACCAGCAATACGATACCTGCTTTATTTTGGCTGCTGTGATTGTTTAGATGTCCGTGTAGTTTGCTCATTAGTCTCATCTTCTTCGGTCGAGAACATCTCGAATCCTATTCTTCGAGTCCTGTCGATAGCTATTGTTCGCACGATTTTGTTTTCATCCGGCACATCGAGTGTGCCACTGACCGTTTGGAAAGGCTCTGCAAACGAGATAGTCACAACAATCCCAGGCGGCAGCACAGAGCTCGTCCACCTATCCTGTAAAACTTCCCCTCTCGGCACCTGGATTCGAAAATTGGTCATACCTGAACAAATCGGCACAAAAGAGTACCTTCTCTCCCAGTTTTCTCTATTTTCATCGAGCAGTTTGTCCTCCGGAATCATACCGGTATGGCTTCGGTACAGAACCAGGCTATTGACGTCGGTGTCTACATTAGCTTGCCAAACGATCTCCTCAAATGTCCGTTGCTCGTTTCTTCTGTCATTGATGCTTTTTACAATTCTCAACTTTGCTGTAGCAAAACCTTTCTCATGCTTATTCACCACGCTAATTGTAGTATCGGCACTGGGCGCGATTATCTTGTCGAGGTCTTCGGCGATTAGCTGTAAAACTGCCTGGGGAAGCTGCCTTTTGTCCAACTTTTGTAGAATTGCCGTCGCAGACTGCTGGGCCCGGCTGTAAACGCCCAGCACAGCCACTAACACCATAGCTCCAATCGTCAGGGCTGCGAGCACCTCAGCCAGCGTAAAGCCCGACCGAACATCAGACGTTTTGGCTCCTCTTGCTAAACTGTATAAATACAAACTCATCTTCCAAATAAAATCACTTACTTGCTTCTCGACTTAATAAGTTCCATTATTTCATCGAAGTCCATATTTTCAAGTTCCTCGTATGTCAGACCTGTGGCGGGATCTATCTCGTCAGAATTCTTTTCTTCGGACTGGTCCTGCTCATCTAAGTCGTACTCTTGGTCTGTTTCTTCTAATAGATCTGTTATAGAATCAATCTGAAGATTCTTTTGCTCATCACTAGGCTTGCCATCGCTGGCCCAATACAGATCGAGATTAGTCTTGATAAAAGCGTCATCTTCAGTAGTAAGCATACCGTTGTCGAGCCACTGCTCGATAGTCCCAACATCAACGCCGGCATACTCAGCAGCTTCCTCGATAGTCTCGATGACCTCGTCATCAACCACGAACTCTTCTTCTGCTTCCTGTTTTTGCTCCAGGATCTGCATCAGTTGTTGCTTCGATACGTTGGTCAACCAGTGAGTCAGTTCAATTGTTTGCATTTGGCCTTGCGCATCCTCATATTCAGATGAACAGACCGCCCTAACCCACATTCGATCCGTTAGCGGCTCGTAGAATGTTTCAACGACTGTTTGCCATGTAACATTAGGATATTTATCACTACTGCCATAATCGACAGCTTCTTTCACCGAGCTTAAAGCAAGCAGTTTCTCCATGTTCTCGCGTGCAACTTCAAAGGCATGCATGCGGAGCGTTGAATTCGTTGCCGAGACTATACAGCGATTAATAACAACCAGCACGCCTGAACTGAGAATCGCTAATATGATCAAGGCAACTACTGTTTCTACTAAGGTAAAACCTGTAATGTTTCTCTTTAATACTTCAGCACGCATATCACTCACTAAATATGTTCGGTCTGCATAACCGTGCGATGCTTTCATACTCTCGGTTTTAGAATCGCAATTCATCTTCAGCCCTAGGCACAAGAAGATCGACATCGCCTTCCATCAATCGGACGATTCTATCCAGTCGATTGACCACAACAGAGTATGGTTGTTCGTCCTCGTTAAGCAGGACAATTTTCCCACCGTACTGCCAACCAGCGTGTCCTGCTCTAAACTTTGCTCTGCCTTCGTTTGTGAAGTCGCCATCGTCAAACTCAACGTAAGCGATCCAGCAGTTATCTCCAAAATCACCTTTGATAATAATTTCTTCTTCCAGAACTTCTGATAAATCAGGCGTTGTAATCTCCCGAAGCAGATAGCTCTGTTCAGTTAAGTTGATAATTACTTCATATCTTCTTTCACTCTCGGCTGCTGCCGAGGATGCCATTTGCATCGTTGAGACAAAGTCCTGTAACTGTGCCCGAAATGTATTTTTTCTGATAATACCAAAAATGTTTACCTGCGCCAGAAGCACAAACAATGTAATTATCATGATAACAATTATCAGCTCAGTCAGCGTAAAGCCACTGCTTGTATTGCGTATTGCGTATTGCGTATTGCGTGTATCTAATTTAGTACGCATTACGCGCGACGCATTACGCACGCCTACCCTGCTTGCCCGGCGAAGCCTCGCCTTGCAGGGCGAAGTAGGGAACGGAGCCGAAGGGACGCAATTAATATGCATCTGTACTGAGCAAGTCGGCATCATAATCCTCACCGCCCTCTTCGCCGTCGGCGCCCAGGCTTTTGATTACAAATGGTTTGCCGCTCTCCGGGTACTGTTCATAGATGAAATCGTTCCCCCAACCGTCCTTCGGCAGGTCCGTGGTTTCAAGGTATCCGCCGGGCTGATAGTTTGGAGCATCCTCTAATGGCTCAACGAGAACCAAAAGCCCTTCTTCCTCAGTCGGGAATCGACCGGTATCCATCTTGAATTGGTTAATAGCATTGTGCAAAAGCCTTAGGTTTGTCTTTGTGGTCGTGACTCTTGCTTTGTCTGTCTGGCCGACAAAGTTTCGCACAACCACCGCCGCCAGCAACCCCAGGATGATTAGTACAGCCATCAACTCCACCATCGTGAAACCGGCTCTATCGTTTCTTTTTTGTTTACCTTTCATCTTCATATAGGCTCCTAAACGAAATTATTAGATTTCAAGTGCTGATATTTTCAAGATCGGTAATATCGTTGCGTATGCGATTAGGCCAATTATTGCCGCCATTACAATTATAATAATGGGTTCGATTGCAGCACTGAGGCGTTCAATGACTAAGTCGGTCGAGGCCTCAAGATTGTCACTAATGTTTTTCAGCATGATTTCCAGCTCACCACTTTTTTCTCCCACAGCGACCATGTGGGCAATAGCGGGATCGATAACTCCGCTGTCTCTAAGCGGCGTGGCAATATCGGCTCCAGCAAGAATCCGTTCACGAGCCTGCTGTATAGCTCGCTTCATAAGGCTGTTACCGGTGACTTCTGATACTACACGCAGCGATTCAGCCATAGCAAGGCCTGAATTGAGCAGCGTTGATAGTGTAGAGGCAAAGCGTGAAACAACACGCTGTTTTATGAGCGGTCCGAACAAAGGCAGTGACAATAACATTTTATCTCGCAAGTATGCACCACGGCTCGTCTTCAAAAATCTTTTCAAGCTATAAACGATCACGAACAAAACTCCAATAACGACAAACAACCGCCAACTGGTCAACACCGTGCCCACGTTCATCAGTTGCCGGGTGATCCAGGGTAATTCCTGCCCAGCCCGCTCAATCTGCTCGCCGATGGTTGGGATAACCTTGGCTGTCAAAACAAGAATAGCGAAGATACAAAAGAAAATGAGGACGACCGGATATATCATCGCTGTGATGACCTTCGATTCAACGCGTTTACGTTTTTCCATGAAGTTTGCGATTGTAGTTAGGCTTGTTCCCAGCGATCCGGTAACCTCACCAACCCGGACCATACTAACGTATATGACGTCAAAATAATCCATGTAATCTTTTAGAGCATCGGTAAATGACTCGCCCGTGACGACACGCTCTCGAATGTCAGTCAGGGCATTTTTGAACCGCATATCGTTCGTCTGCATAGTAAGAACTGAAAGGGCCTCGGTCAGCTTGATCCCTGAGTTCAGAAGCGTTGCCAGTTGTTTGGTAAAATCTATGATCTGGTTCTTGCCGGTCTTGGTAAAAAGAGAAAAAAGTGCAATCCTTCCTTTAGTTCTTGAGCTGATTTCTGTTATCGATGAAGGGTGGATACTCCGAACACGCAAGTGTTTGCGGGCAACGTATGGGCTTTCAGCAGTAATCGTGCCCCTGACCTTTTTGCCGCCTGCTGCTATTGCTGTGTAATGATATCTCGGCATAAATAAAGCTCATAATCAAAAGCTGACCGGCAAGGGACAAAGGCACATAGGGACAAAGCAACTAAGGTTCAAGCACTTTGTCTCTTTGCTCCTGTGACACTTTGTGCCCATTGCTATATCTTTATTTACATTCTAACTTTCACACTACATCTGCCTGCGTGACTCTCAGAACTTCGGAAACCGTTGTTACTCCGGCAAGCACTTTCCTTGCGCCATCCATTCGCAGTGTTTGCATCCCTGCATCCAGGGCAACCCTTTTAATCTTACCAGCAGTTTCTCTTTTGTATATAAGCTCCTGGATTTCTTCATTTATTAACATTAGCTCATAAATGCCGGTTCGGCCGCGATAGCCGGTTTGAAAACATTTTTCGCAGCCTTGTCCAACATAGAACCTTGCGCCGTTCTTAGCAGCTACTTCGTCCAGACCAAGCTCTCTCAATTCGTGAGCGGAAGGCTCGGTCTCTGTTCTGCAATCCGGACACACTTTTCGTACAAGTCGTTGAGCAATTATAGCAATCAAAGATGAACTAACCAGGTATGGTTCCACACCCAGGTCCAAAAGTCGACTCACCGCACCTGCTGAGTCGTTGGTGTGCAGCGTACTGAAAACCAAATGGCCTGTCAGTGACGACTGTATTGCCATCCGTGCTGTTTCGACGTCTCGAACCTCACCGACCATTATCACATCCGGGTCCTGACGCAATACATGCCGAAGTGACGTTGCAAAATTCATTCCTTTTTTGCTTGCAACTTGAATTTGGCTTATCCCTCCGAGTTGGTACTCGATCGGATCTTCTATCGTTATGACGTTTTTCTCAGCCGAATTGATTCTGTTAAGGCACGCATAGAGAGTCGTACTCTTACCGCTACCTGTCGGCCCAGTCACAAAAATCACGCCATGCGAGCGGTCCAGCAGAGAATCGAATGTTTTCAAATCGTTTTTCCACAGACCAAGCTCATTCAACCCGAACAGCCCTGTACTTTTGTCAAGGAGCCTCAGCACGCTGCGCTCGCCGAAGCTGGTTGGAACAGTGCTTATACGTAGATCAACCTCACGCTGACCCAACCGTACGCTGCATCTACCATCCTGTGGAAGACGACGTTCCGCGATATCCATGCCTGCCATAACCTTGATACGAGAAATAATCAGCGGCAATACATTTTTGTTCAGGCTCAAAACGTCGTACAAAATGCCATCGATACGGTAGCGAATCTGAATCTTCGATTCATAAGGATGAACGTGAATATCGCTCGCCCTTAATTGGAGAGCACGAAAAAGAACGTCATTAACAAGTCTTATAACAGGAGGACGATTCACTACGTCGAGCAGGTCGTCCGAAGCAGATACCTCGTCGATTATTTGGTCGAGGTTTTGCGAGTCAAGTTCCTCTGCTACTTCCTCTATGACTGTTGTACGCTGCTCGTATGCAACATCTATAACGGACGTGATTATAGCACGAGTGGATACCGCCGGCTTGACCGCAAGGCCCGTCATCTTTGAGACGTTATCCAGAGCATTAACATCCAACGGTTTGGACAAGACAACCGTCAGTTCTCCGTTGTCGATATCCTGCCGTATACCGATAAGGTAATGGTGCTGGGCGTAGGTGGCAGGAACCGCTTCTACGAACTCGACTGGCACAGCCTTTTCGGAGATTTCTGGCAAGAACTCCCAGCCCAGCGCCTCAGCAAACAGCTTTAAGACGGCATCTTCTGTAAAGTATGGGCAGCCAAGCAAAATTTCGTCGAGCCGCTCTCGGCGGCTGTTCTCCTTGAGGAACTTGGCCAATTGCTCAGCATCGACCAAACCTGTACGTTTTGCAGTTTGTATCAGCAAGTCCTTCATGCGAGTACCAATATTGGTTAAATGGTAATTAGTTAAATGGTTAAATAGTTACCAGTAACCAGTTACCAAATCAGACTAATGAGCTTCAAGCACTTTAACCGGATCTAAAGGGTTTGGTTTTATGCCGGGCCAGTCCTGATGTTCCTGGAACTCCATCTCATATCTTTCAAAGGCCATTCTGTTTTTGTCTGATATACGTTCCAGGTCGGTCAGCCCTGCTGCCAGTGTCTCAGCCGGCCTTATGATCTCTGCTTTGACAAACACATATAATTTTCTTTGCAGGTCGTTATTGCTAACAGTTCTGAAGGCTCCTCCGATGATAGGCAGGTCACCCAGTATCGGCACTTTCGTTCCACCTTTGCTCTGATTCAGCTTCAACATTCCGCCGAGTATTATGGTGCTGCTGTTGGGAACTGTAACAATAGTATTGATTTCGCTGCTGGTTGTGTCCGGCGGTTTGTCTCCGGTTATTGTACCGAAATCCGACCTCGTCAATATGATGTCCAGCCGCAACAAATCTCCTTCGCTGATATGCGGCGTAATATCGAGAGTTATTCCAGCGTTGTATCCCTCATAGTCAACCGCCGTTTCTATCAAAGTAGCCTCCTGTCCTGCTCCACCTGTGGCCAGCGGAATTGATGATTTCTTGGTGACATAAGTCGTATCCGTCGTTTGGATCGTACCTGTCGCATTATCATTTACAAGAATCTTGGGTTTAGCCAGAACCCTACCGTAGTTTTTCTGCTGCATAGCGTTAATCAAAAAGTTAATATGCTTATCGCCATAATAACCTGTGCCGACTCCTTTGTTGGAACGCAGATCGTTGAATTGGCTATACCTGCTTTTGACAAGGTTGCTGATTATATTGGGATCAATAGCCCCTATTAAGCCGGACGAAGCTGTCAAATCAGGGAAGCTGGATACCACGTCAAGGTCATAGCTGAACTCATCAGTTTTGGATACTTCCACTAACGTCACGTCTATGAGGACCTGTGGCCTTCTCTTATCCAACTGCTTTATCAGACTCGCTATCCACTCCTGATTTTTCTTGCTGGCATAAACAATCAGCGAAAAGGTATTCGGGTCGGGCACAATCGTTATCTGCTCTTCCTTTTTTATGATTCTCTCAATCTTGCCCTCTTTGTCTATGACCGTTTCTTCAATCAAGCCCTTTAACACCTCTGCCAGATGGCCTGGAGACTGGTTCTCCAGTGGATAGAGCTTGTAGGGTATCTCCTCTTCCTCAGTCTTACGGTCCACATATTTGATTATTGTTTCTACCTGAGTATGTTGCTCTGCCGATCCGTTCACCAGAAGCGAATTAGTGGTTTCAATTACGACCACTTGCGGCTCCTCAACAAGAGCCTCTTCGGTCTCAGTCATTGTGGCAGTTCGTGCTCGTGCCGCCGATTGAGCTTGGGCAGATGTGGCCGCAGGCGCTCCTGTGATTCGCGAGGAGGTAATCGCAGCACCACCGATTATTTCAAGCTCTTGCAGCTTCTTCTTAACCTCCTCTGCATCCATGTATTCGATCTTGTACAGTTTTAGTGTTCGCAGGTCTTGCTGCTCCACATCCAGGGCATCAATTAACTCCTCAACAAGCCCTAACTGCTCTTCGAGGCCGATCATCAGGATACGGTTGGTTCGCTCATCAGCATCAAGATAAACACTCGGTTGGGCTGGTTCAGCCTGTTGTTGTCTTTCCCGGGCTTCTCTGGCCCTTCGAGCTGCAAGTTGTGCCGCTCTTCTTTGAGCCGCAGTCATTCCAGGTCTAATTGCCGGTTGCTCCGGTTCGGAGATAGTAATCGAGACCGTGCCCATTTGTTCTGCAAGTGTCTCTAATTTAGGAGCCAGAGTCCTTGCCATTGTGTATCGTAGCTGCCTGAATCTGAATTTCCTTGGTTTGCCGGGCTTATCGATCATCTCAAGAAGCTTTTCTACACGGCCCATGCGATATGTATAGCCTGTCACGATGAGCGTGCCTGTCTCTGGAATCGACGAGATAGCCACACCGAGCTTCATTTTGCTTAACATGTTTTCAGCATTGTCCGTACTTACGTGCTGCAATTCAAAAACACGTGTTATAATTCCATCCCCCCGCTCAATATCAACTGCCTCAGGTCGCACCAACAAGGGGTCGATATCTAAAGCCTCCTGCACAGGTACAACTGTGACAAGGTTACCTTTGCGAGTCATCACAAGCTGTTTGAATTTCAATACGGATTCGAGTAACGGATACAGATCCTCAACCCGAAGGTCTCCACGAAGTTTGCCGTGCAGCTTCAATGTCACCTCTCCCCTGACATTGGCCGGGTCGTACATGAAGTCCAGACCCAGGTACTCGCCGACTAAGCTTAACAGATCAACAATATCAAGCTTTTCAGGAAGATTCAGTTTTAATTCTTTACTGCCATTTGTAATCGGCTCTGGCTCATAGCGTCGCGTTTCTGCGGCTGCTTCAGTAACTTTAGCTGTCTCATCAGCCTTGTTCTTGGGCACAATTGCATCTTTCTGTTTAAGTTTGCTTTTCGTCTCGGGTTCCTGTTCCTTCATGGGCGCCACTACAGGTTCTTGCTTCGGCTCCGCCACAGGCTCAGGCTTGAGTTGCTGCTCGGTTTCAGGCTGAAACTTCGGCTGTGTTTTTTTTGACTCAGCCATACGTTCAGGCTCTATTTGGGAGTACGACTGCGGGCTTGGCTCTATCTGGCGCTGCTGCTCTTGCTGAAGGGCAGCAACTTTTGCCCGCAGCTGTTGAGCCTTAAGTAAAGGCTTTGTTTTCATTGTTTCTTTTTCTGCTGATGGCTTTGGTACATTAAATTCCACCGCCTGTGGAACTTCTACTACACGCGTTGGGGGGGGTTGTGTGTTCCTTACCGTCTCATCTGCAAGCATAACAGGTGAGTTCTCTACAACGGAAATGATTTGTTGCAGCTTACTAACAGGTGCAATTGTCAAGACCACGTTATTGTGAATGTCTATAATCGCCTTGGTGGGCGCGCTATCATCCGGTGGATTAGCGAAGCTACCAATTGATATACTTCCTACTGCTGCCGCAATCTGCTCATTGGCTGGAAGATTCCTGACCGTCGAGGCTGGAGCAAGCTTCTCCACGACGAAAAGCTCTTTAGAATCGACGACCTTCAATACAACGATCGCCTTAGCAAGTTCATCAGGCTGGGCAGTTACTAAGAGTGCATTAGTATTGGGGATCTGTGAAACAGTGCCGAGCTTGAGCTCAGAAAGGTACTGCCTGCCCCGCTGTGCCGATATGTATCTTAACGGGAAGAACTTGTGTCTAACAGTCCCGGATGCCGTGGATTGCTCAGCAGCAAAAATGCAACTGTTGAGTAGGAAAAAACTTAATATCAGAATTAGAGTAAAAGTTTTACTCGAGTCCCCACGACAAAAACGTCGTTCCATCACCATAACTTACCTCGCAACATAGGGGGGGTCCCATTTTGCGGAGACTTAAGTGCAAAATGAATGCACATTTCTGGCCCCAGCAGTGAATGCGAAAACAGAGACCCTTATTAAACCAAAAATCTGCACTTTCCATACGATATAGGTTCAACAAACGCTAATGACAAATTCTCATCTATCTAATCAGACATAGAATCAACCCGAAAGTTCCCATGCTGTACAAAAAAAAACGCCATTTTCAGCACTGATAGGGCGGAGAAACCCACCTGTTCCAAACAGACTAAAGATCGTCCATCCCGCTGGATAGAGGCCGATATAATCGTAGTATTGAAAATCAGCGAGTGTTCAATCTCTGAATTCCCTGCCTGATGTATGGAAGATCAGCACAATACAGAGAAAAATGCGGTTTTCAGTCCTATAAGTAACACTATATTGCAATTGGAATTTAGCTAATTCTTTCTTCGAATTTAGCCAAGAACGTTGATAAATCTTAGTGCTTTCGGTGGCTTAAAGGTTCTCGACGCTACCTTGAATACGAGAAATCTACAGCTATTTTATTTGTTGGTAATAAGAATGTGCTGCTCTGATGGCCATGACTGGCTATTATGGGCTTTGGTTGGGTTCTTCTTCGATATCCTTCAACTTTTTACCTAAATCGCCCAGATTTTCAGCCTCCTCGGCGCTCACACGCGGCAATTTTAGGGTGGAGACTAATTCCTCCATAAGTACAGCCTTTTCCTCAGGGCTTGGCCCGGAATCGGTTTTGTCGGACTTGAAACTTTTCTGCAATCCTTTGAGCCTGCCGACGAGCTCTTCCAAGGCTTCGCTATCCTCGGCTCCAACCTGAGGATGCGAGCTACGTGACCTATTTAGGCTCCGCCTGTCTGCTATGGTATCGCCACTCTTGCCTGCGCCAACCAAGGTGGACGGCACAGCTTTTTTTCTGTCTATAGCTGAAGAAAAAGGTAATTCGCCTTCAAGAAGATTCGTCCTCGCCGGTTTCTGAGCAACCTCTATCTCGTAAGTCCTTTGGCCATCACGAATAACTACAAGGCCGTCTTTAACCTGGTCGATGATAAGATGCCCTACCTCGCTCGTTTGTCTGACCCATCGCAGACCTTTGCCCGGCTCATCAATAAATGCAAGCGACTTTTCGGGATTTGAAGGGAAGAAGCTTGTGCCCACGAGCGTAAATTTAGTTGAGACACTTTTTGGTCTTGGTTTAATGACATTCGGAGAACGACGACCGTTATCTACCGGTCGGGTCTTGGCAGGTGGATTCAAATATAACGCGAAGGCTTCTGCCTGCTTTACAAGCGGGGAACTCTCTTGACCACCGGTATTCTTATTGGCAGATACGCTATTAAACTGCTCTACAACGGAGGGCGAATTGATAAAACTCTCAGCATCCTCATCACTACGCGCACCGAAAACTATCGGGAAAACGAAAAGTATACCCGCAATGATGACCACCACTATGCTTGTTATTCGTAGCGTCTTTATCATAAATCTTCAGAGTCTCCTATCTTTTCGACAGTGCTGGGGGCATTCGGTTCCATCCAATGCACGATTTTTTCCAGATAAATTTCCTCATTCCCAATATAGTCGACGCTCTGTTCGGGCGTATGGCAATCAGTACAGATGGACTGAGGTTCAACAGTCCATGCTTTTCCAGAGGTCCTAATATGCTCTGAGCCGGGACCATGGCAGTTCTCACACCCGACGTTTTTAAGGTGGTCGGTCTGGCCCGGCCAGACAAAGCCGCTCTCGTAATCCATTCCTACAACATGGCAAATAACACATTCGGGATCAAACTGGGAACCGACCTCCTCGAGCGTAGCAAAAGCATCTGCATGAGCTTTGCTGCTCCACATTTCGTATTCGTAACTATGACATTCTTGACAGGCCTTTGAACCAACGTACTCCAAGTCGTCCGGCAACGGCAGACGAAGATAGCTTTTTAACAGCCCGCTTTCCTCCAAGAGCCGCTGGTAGTGCTTATACAACTCAAACAACGAGCTATCCAGTGGCAGGTCCTCCGTCACTGGTATAGCAGAAAAGTGCAGCTTTGGTTTGTCTATAGCTATCACCGGAGCACTTTGTACAGCCGATTGCTGCATCTCCGGCATACCAGAAGCCAAATGATTTTCTCCCTGAGGTTGAATTTGTAGCTTGCATACGTATCTGCCGAATCTGCCCACCGAGAACACCAATGGCTTGGCGAACTGCTCGCTAATCATTCTTGGCTCGTCTGAGTCAGCAGGGCAAATTATGCAATCGACCATCGGCTCATCATCTTGCAAAATAGAATGGATAATCGCATTATCGTACCTGTTAAGGATTAGAACATTTAACGCATAGGTATCTGCCGGAGCTGGAAAAAGCTCGCTGATCTTTTCCGCCGAGTTTGTATCAACATCGAAGCTAACGATGGTTACGTTCAAAGGCCTACCTCTAAGGAAAAATTTCGCTACGAACTTAACCGGCAGATTTGTCTCAGTTGGATTGCATGAACTAATAGCATTGAAAGATACAGCGATGTCGTCCAAAAGTCCCAATTGCTGGGCCATCTCCATATCCTCATGGGTCAGATTAACCAGGTCATAGCCAAGCAGCCTGAATGCATCAATTATTATCCCGAATTTGATTAGGTCCTGTTGGTGATTACCCTCTACGAATGAGCCGATATCGATAATCAGCCTGTTTTGCTTGGCCACACTGTTCAGTACCGCTGCACGTCTGTCAAGGCCACCGAGTTGCCCACCTGAGCAACCACACGGCTTGAGCGCTCCAAGTTCGCTGCCGGTGACAAAAATAGTCAGGACGTTGACCTGTTGACTCGATTCAGTGGCCTGCTTTTGCGGTCTGCTTGGCAAACACGAAGTCACCGCTATTGCCGCAAGGCATACTGCGTACAACACACTAAGACAAGTTCCTAACCGTGTCATGAGAGCTTGCATAGTTTTTTACAGCGCAGAATACACGTAACTAAGCCTGGAATTATAGGGTAGGCCAATTTTTTATCGATCCGCGACCTGCTGTCAGAGACCGGTTCATGTCATCACGACGGGCGCATCACTTTCTTGAATAAAAGCAACGACAAGTAATTGCGAGCCTTCCTCCCCCTTTTATATTGATGAGTAATTCGTCTGTGAATAAACTCCTATTTTCTTGTTGAGCCGGTGGCGTTATCTGGAGATCTAACTGGTAGCCTTTGCGGACTTTCTTCTGCTGAAAAACCTTTATGGTATTACTCCTTGAAGAAACCGACTCGATCTCGAAATCCTCATCGTAGTTACTTAGTATCCAGACCGTTCTGTCTATTGGTTTGCCCTGCTCAGCATTGAAAACCATGATCTGAGGTGGAGTAATTTTGAACCTGCTCAGCCCCTCAAAGAAAATTGTGACTTCTTTACATTCTGGGTGACTTAGTTTGACATTGATGTGTCCTTGTGTATTCTCGTGAAACTTTTCTATATTCACCTTCGGTCGAAGAACAAATTTTGTTGCTTCTAACGACGCATCATAATCAGCTATAATGCAATCGTTGGTCGAATCGATGGCTGTTATCGAAAATGGCCTGCCATCAAGACTGACAATTGTGATTTCCGGGACGTTGGGTTCCTGCCCCTTCAAAGAAATCGTAAGCCTTTTAGGCTCATAATCAATTCTCTGCACAACCTTGGCCCTTATATTTAGCATAAGTCTTGGTGAATCCTTATCGTTACTATTGACATAGATTTTTCGTCTCATCATACCTGGACGCGGAGGTGCATTGTATCGCACAGTCAGCACGCCACTTTCGCCCGGCTCAAACTCATTCTTGTTCAATTCCACAATAGTACCACAACACCGCTCGACTTTCGTAATCTTCAATGTAGCGTCTCCGATGTTTGTGAATTTGAATTCCCCTGTATTGCTTGTGCCAGCTCCGACTTCACCGAAATCAAAGTCGACCGCTTCAAATTTAATCTTCGGCGCCTGTTTCTCAGCTTTTGGCTCTTCTGCTGCGGCCTGGGCGGATGTAACACTCACTTTTTCCCGAATGACAGGTGCCTCGGCTTCGGTTTGCACTGTCTCCGATTCAGGTGGACTTGATATTTTTCGGTCCTCAGAGGAGGCGGGGTATCCTTCAGCGGAAGTCTGCTCTTGGCATCCGGCAAGCATGAGCGGATTGACCAAAATTAGAAGACATAAAGTCGTAATCGTGATATTACGCATTTGATTTGTTATTTTAGCTGTAATGATGGTATTACGTTCCATATCTTTTGCTCCAATATCAACCTGGTTTCGAGTATCTCTAATAAAATCCCATTTAAGAAAACCAGAATTTTAATCGAACACACTCCGGAAAGCAAGCCATTTCCAAGGCTTACAACCTCTGTCAAAGATAATTTCGGGAAAATCTATTGAAATGTTCACTCAAATCGGTAGAATTTATATAGACGTATTTGGAGAAATTCAATTATGAAAGAAGGTATACATCCAAAATATGATAAGGTAGTGGTTCGTTGTGGCTGCGGAAACACCTTCGAGACGCGTAGCACAGTGAAGGAAATTCATGCAGAGATTTGCTCTATGTGCCATCCATTCTACACCGGCAAGCAGAAGTACGTTGATACTGCCGGCCGCATAGAGCGATTCCAGAAGAAATATGGAAAAAGCTACATAAAGAAGACTGAAAAAGATCAGCAACAATAACTGACTTCTCCAATATTTACAATCCGAGCTCTCGCCCCAACGGTACGGGGACGAGAGCTCGTTGCTGTTTGGACTGAACTAGCCCCTTGTACGTAGTCCGGTTTCTGCACTTTATATTCGACTGAACAAGGCACATAAACCAATGGTTGACGAAAAAGACAATTTGTTGGAGAAACTCAACCAATTAGAACAGCGGTACGAGCAAATAGAACGCCAGCTCTCTGACCCTGCTGTTGCCAGTGATTCGGTTAAGCTCGTAGCTCTGTCGAAAGAGCAAGGAAAACTAAGGTCGATAGTAACCAAATATCGCGAGTACAGGTCGGTTGTAGCAGAGATCAAAGAAGCTGAACAGATATTGAACGATAACACTGCTGATGATGATTTTAAGGCGTTGGCGCAGGAAGAGGTTACTACCCTTCAAGACAAGAAAAATGCATTGTTTCAAGATATCCAGAACACGTTGGTAATGGCCGATGATATGAATATCGATTCGGTCATAATGGAAATTCGGGCAGGCACAGGCGGTGAGGAGGCAGCTCTGTTTGCACGAGATCTGTACGATATGTATATAAGATATGCTGACACTCACAAATTGAAGGTCGAACAGCTTCACTTTAGCCCGTCAGAAAAGGGCGGATTTCGTGAGGTAATCTTCAGCATCAAAGGTGATAGTGTCTGGTCAGACTTAGGCTATGAAGGTGGTGGCCACCGTGTACAGCGTGTGCCCGAAACGGAATCCCAGGGCAGAATACATACATCCGCTGCAACAGTGGCAGTTCTGCCTGAGCCGGAAGAATTGGACATCCAGATCAACCCGGATGACGTCATCGAGCACGTTAGCAGGTCAAGCGGACCTGGTGGACAAAATGTCAACAAGGTCAGTAGCGCCATTAAGCTCGAACATGTCCCAACCGGAATTACGGTCAGCATGCAGGATGAGCAAAGCCAGCACAAGAACCGGGCAAAAGCGTGGCGAGTCCTGCGAAGCAGGCTCTACGAATACCATGAGAGCA
>CAYNTC010000010.1:0-20929 GCA_964399795.1 uncultured Pirellulales bacterium
AGATTGCTTCGCTTCGCTCGCAATGACAAAAATGCGTTTTCCCGTGAACGCTTACGTTTTTCTTATAACTCTGATAGCGAGTTTCAAGGCCAGCTATCCACCACCATCCGGAGGTTTCGTTACCGCTCCAAAAGTTGCCGTTATTGGATTCCGTATACATCTCGCAGATCAGACCCCACTGCTCGAGATTTAATAAGCACCCTATTGTTCTGGCTTGCTCCTTCACCCGTTGCATGGCTGGCATCAAAATCGACATAAGTAATGCGATAATGGCAATCACCACTAAAAGCTCTATTAATGTAAAACCCTTTCGTATTTGCACGATCGATTTTCCCCCTTTTTTCAAAGATGCTCTTTAGTGCCGCAAACAATGTAACAACTTTTATTATAACATGATGTCAATGAACCCCCGTACAAAAACAATGTTTTTCATAGTGCTCGAAGCCGATTCAATTCATCGTCATAAGAGTCGTTAATGGAAATACTTAGATGGCTATACCCTCTTTTATATCACGCTGTATTACTAAACGTTTTATTTTTGATATTTTAACCGCAGATGAGCAGTCTAAGTATTTGTTTGACTTTAGCAACTTACAAGCTATAATGTTTTTAGGTCGCTGGGGGTGGCCCGCGTCAAGCAGGTCTGAGATACAACCCCTTGAACCTGATCAGGACAACCGTTGACAAGCAAAGGCGGCACATTTAAGGAAGCCTTTGCAAAACCACGGAGATGCCTGCGTAGGAAAGCGATTAAAGCAATTAGAATTATATAACCAATCCGTAAAAGTTAATCGCTTCCTATAGAAGCGAATTTTTTTTGTTTTCTCAAAGGATCTGGCAAAATGACGACACAATTACAGGCAGCACGAGCATGTACCATTACCAGCGAGATTGAACGTGTTGCTGACTCTGAAGAGGTCAGTACCCAGCTTATCATCGACGAACTCGCTGCGGGACGTCTTGTAATACCTGCCAACAGACTGCACCTTAAAACTAACCTTAAGCCGATAGGCATAGGCAGAATGCTTACCACAAAGGTCAACGCTAATATTGGCACCAGCACAGAGCGCTACTCAATGCAGGACGAAATCGAAAAGATGCGCATGGCAATCTCTGCCAGCGCCGATACGATAATGGACCTGAGCACGGGCGGTGATCTGGACAGCATTCGCAGTGAGCTCTTAGCTCGGTGCCCTGTACCTTTCGGAACCGTGCCGATCTACCAGGTTATAAAAGGGCGAAATGTCGAAGACATAGATTGCGATACGATTTTTCAAGTCATCGAAAAACAGGCAAAGCAAGGCGTGGATTTCTTTACTATTCATGCCGGCGTGTTAAGAGAGCACTTACCTTTGCTTCAAAATAGAGTGGCCGGCATCGTGAGTCGAGGTGGAGCACTACTTGCCAAATGGATGTTGCACCACAACAGGCAGAATCCCTTGTATGAAATGTTCGATGATTTATGTGGCTTGATGGCTGAGTATGATGTCTGTTTTTCACTGGGTGATGGTCTTCGTCCCGGTGCCATAGCCGACGCCACTGATGAGGCCCAAATCGCAGAATTGAGGACGATAGGTGAACTTACTCAGCGGGCACAGGAAAAAGGCTGTCAGGTTATGGTCGAAGGACCCGGTCATATCCCATTCGACCAGATACAATATAACATGCAAATCCAGAATGAGATTTGCCGAGGTGCTCCATTCTATGTTCTTGGGCCCCTCGTGACGGACATCGCAGCCGGCTACGACCACATTACGTCGGCGATAGGCGGAACCGCCGCTGCTTACTATGGCGCATCGTTCCTTTGCTATGTGACACCAAGAGAACACCTTGGTCTTCCAAATGCTGATGACGTCAGAGCAGGCGTTGTGGCAGCCAAAATAGCAGCACACGCTGCCGATATTGCTCGCGGCTTAAAAGGTGCTTCCGAGCGCGACAGAAAACTGAGCGTTGCGCGGACAAACCTCGATTGGAAAATGCACTTGGCTGAGTCCCTCGACCCGAAAACGGCTGACGCAATGCATCGTGAGGCATGTGGAGAAATGGGCCCGGAGAAAACACCTGATACAGATTATTGCTCCATGTGCGGCCAGCAGTGGTGCAGTTTAAGAATAAATAGAGAAATCCGCAAAGCCCTGAAATCCAAAGGCACTGCAAACGTGTAGATTTACCAGAATACTTCTTTGAATTGTCCTTTTGTCATCCTGAGCGAAGCGCAGCGGAGTCGAAGGATCTCAGACACGAGCCACGGATCACGAGCGACGATTTTTATTGCATTCGCCCTTCTTTTATGCCAATAATACGCATTGAAAGAGAAACAGCACCCCAGAGCGGAAACAACACATGAGATACAATCCACGGGATACGAAAATTGAACCGAAGCAGTGGCTAAATTGGCAAAAAAAAGTGTTTTATATTATTATGTTAGACGTAAGAAATAGTCGAGGTAATTAAAAGGTATATATGGCACAGCGGTCATTCAAAACAGATGAAAGCTTTTTGGAAAAACTTGCTATTGGCGCAGTAGGAACTCAAAAGGTAATCGAGAATTTAATGCAGCAAGGGCACACTCCCGTTGAGTTAGAAAGGGGATCTACAGGTTATAAGATCTGGAAATCAATCAAAATCAAAAGAATCCGAGTCCCCGATATTCTTTGCGTAAATTCAGGCATAAGGATAGAATCGAGAGCCAAAACCAACCTTGTTATATCAATGTCACATTCTTCAGCAGATGAGACACGAGGCTGGGACTTCGGTTTAAAAAATGAGGATTTTGTAGCTTTAGTTGTATGTGAAAAAAGTGGTGAAGAACCTGTTGATTGGATTGCTGATGACAATGTCCAATACATTAAAGTATCAGATCTTCGGGATGCATTGGAAAATAATAGGGTTATTCAGGAACAACCTAAAGGTTCGCAAGAAGGTTTTGAATCTCGATTAACTTGGCCCAGTTCAGTCGCTAGCAGCGATGGTAAGGTTACTGAAATTTCGAATAGAATTAAATTTAAGAGAGGTTCTGATAATCGTACTATTTCTTTAGCTTTATCAAAAAAAGGCATAAGTTTAACACCTTGTGTCACAGAAGGTGAAGAAATCAAGCGTTATCAAATATTGGCCTCTGTAGTTCCTGTGTCAAAAGAAGTCCCTACCAGGGAGATTGACCCTCAATCCTATTATCTAAACATGCTAACAAGTGCTTCAATTTCTGAAAGATATGGTGCAGCTAAGGCTTTTTCCTTTTTCGAGGGTCGTTTGGATGAAAAGCCGCTCACGGATAGAATTAATAATAGTGAAGAACATATATATGTTAAATTAGAAGCCGCTGCCGCATTAGCTAGGTCAAATGCTCAAATTGGTTATGATTTCATAGAGTTTGTTTTGAACTCAGATTATTTAGAACATCGTTTAGAAGCTATCATCATTCTCGGTGAACTACCCTCAGAGCGATCAGGACAAGCCCTAATAAAAGTCCTTTCGGATGGTTCACAGCACGAAGATATACGAGGGGGAGCTGCTTGGGCATTGGGAGAATTAAATTTGAGATCCACTATCCCTTCCTTAGTTTCAGCTTTTAATGAAGTGAGTCTCCCTGTACGAATTGAAGCTGCTAGATCACTTAAAAAAATGTGTAACTCACATATTGAAGACATTTTAGACTTTTTCAGAAATGCAAGTGAAAATGAGCGGCCGGGAGTTTCATGGGCATTGGGTAGTTACGGACAATGGAATTTAAACGAATTAGTTAACAGAATTGACCTGGAAAATGTGGATATGCGTCAATGGGGTGCCTATATAATAGGAAATTCCGATCAGAATAGAATAATTAATGACATCGAATCATTAAAACAAACAGACTCTCAGTTGTATTTTGCTGTTACTGTACTTTGGAAGATCGCATCAAGTTGGGTTTATCAACTAAAGGAATATTAAACAGATGTATGAACTATATTATACAAACCTTGGCCGGACGTATGTAGGCGATTCTCGTGATTTATTGGCTTCAATAGATGATGAAAGCGTTGATTTGATTATCACTTCTCCCCCATTCGCTCTTATAAGGAAAAAAGAATATGGGAATAAGAATCAAGATGAATACGTTGAATGGTTAGTTCAGTTTGGCCATGATATATATAGGGTTTTGAAGGAAACTGGAAGCTTCGTTCTTGATCTGGGGGGGGCATATAAAAAAAGGCGGCCTGTACGTTCACTATATAACTTTAGGGTTCTAATCCAAATGTGTGATGAGTATGGTTTCAACTTAGCAGAAGAATTTTATTGGCATAATCCTGCAAAATTGCCCTCACCGATTGAATGGGTTAATAAAAGAAAAATACGAGCAAAAGATTCTGTTAACACTGTTTGGTGGTTTTCAAAAACCGACTTCCCTAAAGCGGATATTAAAAAGGTGCTTGTGCCCTACTCTAACAGGATGAAAAAACTTCTTGAAGATCCTGATAGCTTTTATAAACCAAAAAAGAGACCTTCTGGGCATGATATTTCAAAAGGCTTTGGTTCATCCTCAAACGGTGGTGCAATTTCCCCTAATCTTTTGCAATTCCCAAATACTGACAGCAACTCTCAATACTTAAGATTATGTAAAGCGTTCTCAGCAAAAAAACATCCTGCCAGATTTCCTTCTAAATTACCTGAATTTTTCATTGACTTTCTAACAGATGAAGATGACTTGGTAATTGATATTTTTGCTGGATCTAACACTACAGGCGAAGTTGCAGATATAAAAGGTAGGCGATGGATTGCTTGCGATTTGGATAGAGATTATTTAGCTGCTTCAGCTTTGCGTTTTTTTGAAGAACCAATCAATGAAAAGCAAATAAAAATATTTGAAAAATTGACAAGCAGTTCTGACCTTCCAATTAATTTGGCAGAGGTAAAAAAACAAAAAGAACTTTTCGCCCAAAAATGCGTTCCGTTGGTAACCCAGCCTTCGCGCCGCTGATGCCCAAGTTCCGGTGAATTCAAAGCATGAACCCCGAAATAAACCGTCAGGATGACCAAAAAAGTGCTTTTTTGTGGATAGACCCTTCGGCGATGCTCAGGGCGGCCAAAATTTTGGCTGAGGTCCCTCAGCAGTGCTCGGGATGACCAAAAACAAGGGTTTTGGAATAGGTTCTACTTTTCCGGTTGATTTTCAAAGAATACCTAAGTATCTTAGGTATTCTTTTTATACACAGCCTTCAGTTATAATGAACTGAAGGTGTCCGCCTGCACCCCCAGGTGGCACTTCTTTGGCTGGGACAGGAGTATTTGAGTTAGTCGCGCTGCGTGGCCAGATCTACGCTATGCTCCGACATAGAAGAGAATAATGAAAGAGATGTCGTTCCTGCTATGGCCTGAACGTAGTAATTTTTCTCTCACTTTGCTTTATCGATATATGTCTTACAATTCAATTAGAAGAAAATGGCAATACGTAAAACGCGTACGCGCTTTACGTATATTGAATGGTTGGAATTAAAGGGGTGGAATTAAAGGAATTAAAGGTGTCCTTAAAGGTGTCCGGGCTGGAGACATTATACAGAATTTGAGTATCCGGCATCGCTTGTCCGCCGTAGCCTTGTGCGAAGGCGGAAAAATCAAGACATTTTTTCATTGAAAAATAAGCAGAATTTAGTATAATAACAATCGAATTGGGGGAGGCCCCGATATCGGGGCTGCGGAGAACCGCACGTCTTAATATCAAAAGATACAAATTCGTCGCTCGTGACTCGTGGCTCGTATCTCGTAAAGGCCGCTGCTCTATCGGAACCACGCATCACGTATCACAAAACACCAACAATGAACCACGAACAATGAACAAGAAAGCAGGTTCTTACAATGTCTACCGAAGCTCAAATACTCGCCAACCGGTGTAACGCACAAAAATCTACAGGCCCACGCACCAGCGAGGGCAAAACAAAAGTCTCTCAAAACGCCGTCAAACACGGCCTTACAGCCAGCCAGGATGCTCGTCTCGGCGGAGCGAGCCGGAGCCAGATAATCAGCTCAGAAAGCCAGGCTGACTTCGACCTCTACCGCGAACGTATGCTGAGTGAGCTGGCCCCGGACAGCCCTATGGAATCTATGTTAGCCGAACGCATTGTCACCCTCTCATGGCGGCTAAAACGAGTCTGTAGAATCCAGAACCAGACCATCGACGCATTGAACGCAGATAATACCTCCAGCCCACTAAGCAAACTCACCCAATCCCCGTTATTAAAAGGCAGCTTGTCCGCCACAGGCGGAACGAATTTAGCTCTGGGTCGTATGGCGATAAAGGACTTCTCAAATGGAAGGGTGCTTGAGCGGCTGTTGATGTATGAACGCCGAATAGAGCACAGCCTGTACAAAACGATACTCGAGCTTCAAAGGCTAAATCTCATCAAAAAAATGAATACGGGACGTGAAATGCCATTTAACCAATTAATCAGTTAGCCGATTATGACCTTAATTATGCAAAACAAAGCCTATTTCCGAAAAGCCAGGATGAACGCAAATGTCTTTGTCACAAAGGATTATGAAAATGAAACCGCCTTCAGGCTCCGGGAAAACAAACCCAATCAAAGCCAATTTCAAACGGGGCAATGCTAAAGTCGCAAAAAATTCAAGTATTCGCACTTACAGGTGTCCACACCTGTGCCTGCGCCACCTGTGTCGAGGCAAACACAGGTGCAGGCAGGCAAGCAAAGGCCTTACCCCGTTAGAAGTCGACGTCTTACTTCTAACGGGGCTTACATTCTTTTATAGCGTGGTCCGCCGCCACCTTCCGGAACGGTCAAAGAATTTGCGGATTTTTGCCTAAGCGCTAATGGCCAAGAGATCGTCGGCGCAGCCGGATACGTCGCAATCAAATAACAGAAGCCTCCTGGAAGAAAGATCATAAAACTATAGCTGTGAAAAATACAAGCTAAACTGGTCAAACACCGTGTTACTGTGAGCCGATTGTAGCGAATGAATTCACGTTTTCATCGCATCCAGCTCAATAAAAGCGATCGGCGAAAATATAAACACCGGCAGCCACGCCCACAGCTCCGGCATTACTCTGTTGAATACAACCTCGGTTGCAAACATCTTGCAGACAAACGTCGTTACGAAGCATGCCACCGTCAAGGCGAAGCTAATTAGAATAGCTGACTTCATCGACTTAGGGTCATGACATACCAGTATCGGCAGACTCACCATCAGCATGACCAGATTAATGATCGGGTCGGTGATGCGGAAATGCTTTTGGCTATAAAGCTGGGCAACGTCCTTGATTTTTGCTCGTTGTGCCGCAAGGGCGGCCAACTGTCGGGAACTGAGCAACGTTTTGTATTCAGCTTTACGTCTGACAGGAAGGTCTTTTGGAGTAAGGTCGCGAGCATCATAAGAAGCGATGGGCTGAGGGCCTTTTGTGGAGTCTTTTTCTATGAATCGGCCTTTAATCAAGTCCCATTTGCCTGTCTCCCAGTTGTAAACAGCTTTTTCGGCCATTATACGCCCGACCACCTCCCAAACACCCGGTCTGGCCATGCTGCTCCGCGTGATAATAGTGGGCCGAAATAACGTTGCAGTTTCTACATCGAACCTTTGGGAGCAGATAAGCGAACCGTTCTCATCGGTGAGAAACCATACGTCGTATGATTCCTGGCCGGGAAGCTCGTCGTGATCGCGAACCAGCTTGTCGCTCAATGATGGTATTAGAAGTTCCTGGTCCAGTATTAACAGGGCGGTAAATAATAGTGCCAAAACGATAACAGGTCCAGCCACTCGCTTCAGACTAACGCCGGAAGCCATTATAGCCACCAACTCGTTTGCTCGTACCATTCTGCCAAATGAGAAGGCTGCTGCGACAACCGTTATCATTCCAGCAAAATCTCTGAAGTAAAGTGTCATGTTCAGGCCGTAGAAGAAAAGCATGTTTTTTAGAACCGTCAGCGTACCAAGGTCGGTGTGTTCAGCAAATTCATCGAGGTTCACGAATAGGTCGATGATGATTCGTAAGCCCATCAGGACACAGAAGGAGATTGCATAACCAATTAGAAAATTCTTGGCAATGTATTTGTCGAGTTTCTTCATGGCCGAATATTTCCCGTCAAGGCTCAAATATAATCATAAAATTAATGTTTCAACAATCTGTAGTAAATCACTACTGCCAGTAAACACAGCACTGCGAATCCCGACCACATCAAAGCTATCCCCGAAATATTTTGTGAACCGAGGTTTTCAGCAATATGTTTACCGCTTATTATTCCAACTATGAGAACAGCAGCAGGTATACAGCTAGCTGCGAAGGCACTTAACAAGTGTCCCCCTCTCTTGACAATACCGAGGCCGATGCCGATCAGTATCATTGGGACGCAGCCAATTCCAAAAACCAGCCGAGAATGTAACTCCGCCTGTATCTCAACCAAAGTCTTTTGTATCATTGTGCCCAACGCATCCTGCAACTGTCTGAGTTTTGGACTTGGTTCGTTCTGCAATGCCGAAGCGATCGCCTCTGGACGGATATCTAGCAACAAATCGCCGGATTTAAAATTCTCGGTCACACTCTTTGGCGGAATCAGGCCTCGAATAATATGTCGCATCTTAGTATACTCAGAGCCGTCAACTCGTGCATTATAGATATCCATCGTCAGGGTCGGCGCCATCTCATCACCTTCAATGTGGATAAGGGCCTTTGGTGCACGCAGCGTATGGACAAGTTCACCGCTATCGGCATTATACTCTCTGACAATAACACCCCCGGATAATTGCACCTGTCTCTGGTCTTCTACGCTGCATTGAGCGGCGTTGAGTTCAACATAGTTTGGACTGCCAGGCAAAGGATAAAAATTATCCATATCGTTAGTTATCTTGTTTACGATATCCTCTGCCAACAGTTCCGTGGTGAACCGTGCGCACACCTGCCGCGCCAGTTTTGCCACAGGGTCAAAACGCATTAGGTCGGCCTTGATCCTTTTCATTTCATCGATTTTCTTGAACTTTATCTCGTCGCCTAAAAGCGGTCCACTTTCTGTTGCGAGAGAAAGCCACTCTATGTAAAACCACACCTCGTCGTCAGCGGTCATCTGGTTTGTTTTGTATGCCGTTATCTGTACTTCATCAAATCCTTCATGCGGATTGAATTGTACCTTGGCAGTTTCGGCTGTGATTATCTTCTCAATTCCCTTGTCCGTGGCTTCAACAACGACTACCCCTAAGAGCGTGTCTGTCTGTGGATTGGCGTAGTCAGCATAAATCAGGTAATTCTCATCGGGAGGCAGTTTGTAGTAACCTCTTCGCTGAATATTGCGAAAGAGTATCTGCTTGGCATCGGCTTTTAGTGATTTCTCTGCGAGGTGCACAAAATAAGGCATCACGTGAAAGCTCAGCAGCAGATTGGCAATCGCGACCATAACAGCCAGCGCCAGACCAGGATAAATTAGTGTCAGCAGACTTATCCCGCTTGCCCTGCACGCATCGACCTCGTTGTCACCGGCAAGCCGTCCATAAACCAGAGCAGTCGCAAACAGAGCTGCCATAGGCAATACAAACGTTAGAGTTATTGGAAGAAAATAACCCATGATATGAACTACCTGCCGGGGCCCCACGCCGTATTCCTGTATCGGCTGCAAAATACCGCCCAGCGTAAGCATTAGTCCAAGCGCTATCACCGCCAGCACAAATACTCTTAAAAGCTCGCGAAATATATATCTCTGAAGAGTAAAAACCATTTTGTAAGTTTCTCAGCCAGGGTCTACTTACTGGTAATAATCCACTAAATACTATTCGGTGTAATCTCCTTTGCAACAGAATTTTCCCTTCTTCCTGTAGGGGTATTGCTGCTAAATGGAACCATCATCTACGCTCCTCAGCAGAACTTTTAGCCTGACAGTCAAAGCTACTGAGAGATGGTTTCATTGGACTAATGTACGTGCGCAAGCGGGTTCTCCCTCCTGCCCCATTGAGCAATCGCTCACGCCCTATCGTGGAATTTTCCTGATGTAAATATCGTTTACGGTATGTCCAGACACGGGCAGCAATTCACACTATCCATATCCCCTGTACCCTGAACCCTGTACCCTGAACCCTGTACCCTATCCCTATCACGCGGCCGAAGGCCGCATATGTGAATATCGTTTACGGTATGTCCAGAGGATCTATTTCCCTGATTCTGTCGGTGTATATCTCATACGGGTATTCTTTTAGGAGTTCTTCTCTGTATTTGGCCAGGATTGCCTGTCTCTGCTCGTTCATCATCCCTGTTTTGACATTGCCTTTCATACCTTCAGAATACTCCCTTGGTTTTGCAGGTATTCTTTCCAATATCCTGACGATACGCCATTTTATTCCATCGCTGTAAAATCCTTTGACAGGTCCGATTACATCGTTTGGTTCGCCTTTGGATAGGTCTTTGAAGAATATACCTTCGCCGCCCGGATACACATTCATAGCCTTGGATTCCTTACGCAGCGAATAATCTTGCTTTACCTGCTCGAAATCCTTTCCACCATCCAGTTCAGCTTTTGCTTTTTCGATTGTTGCAAGGTCATCACACCATATTTGGTCAACCTTCAATGCCTCGCTTCCACCAAACACTTCTTTGTTGTTGTTAAAATATTCGATTATCTGCTCATCCGTCGGCTCTTCTATGTCCTTTACCTTCTCTCGCTCGGCTTTATTCTTTAATCGCAAATCTTCTTGTTCTTTGACTTGTTTTATTAGCTCTTTATCCTTATCGAGCCCAAGTGACAACGCCTCTGCTAACAAGATCGGCTTTCGCATAGCACTATCCAGCATTCGTTCGACTCCATTGACGGTATGCAAGTTCCTTGGCCGGCTGGGCGGAGCAATTTCACATAAAGCCTCGAACCAATCTTTCAAAGTCACCTCGCCTTTATCATATCTGGCAAGAACAATATTTTTCTCTTCCTCAGTCAGTTCACTTTTGACCTGGCTGTTGCGTATCCAGCTCACCTTACGAGGCTCTTTTGGTTTTTGAAGCAGTCGTTGATGTATCTTAGCAACCGTGGCGAAATTCTCGCTCACTTTTTGAACGTGGAACTTCTCAAGTAGCTGACTATAGAAATCGTTAAAAAGCTTGTTGCTTTTTTCTCTCTTGATAAGTGCCTCCGCACGGGTCCGCTCAAGTTTCGGGTTAGCTTTGAGCTTCTCATCAACTTCAGCTTCTGTTACAACAAGCTTATCACTCAGCCGCGTCTGTAATAATATATTCATCAACCGCCGATTTTTGTATCGTTGAACTGAACTGCGGACCATTTCATCCTGATCGTAGCCTTTCTTGCGGGCATCCATAATCATTGCTTTTTCAGCGACCATTTCCATAAGTACCTTCTCGACATCGGGAGGCTCATCCTGCTGAACTTCCTCGTAACGGTCAGGCCGAAGTTCCTGCAGCAGCCTTTTTTCAAGATCCTCTTTTGTGATTACGTAATCACTAATTTTAGCAACTACGCCCGGCAACTCGGCAGGAGCTTTTGCCACCGGCTTCTTCTTACAGCAAAGGCAAAGTGCTACGAATATACACATCCAAGCTGCTACCGTCTTTCTGAAAGAAATTCTCATTTGTTATCCCTCTCAATCAAGCCTTAATAGTCTATACTAAAAAATCTTTCATTTGATATTATATTCATCCTCAGCAAACTAAAAAGTCTCAAAAGCGTTGTGTACTAGAAAAATCTATTCGCTGCGCAGTCACTGGCACAAAAACTATAATACTTTCGGCTTTATAGCGAAGCCATGTTTAATCTTTCCCGAAGCTCTCAGCGTGAAGCAACTGACAAAATCGGCATTTTAGTCTCTTTTGCGGTATTTATCCAGTCTAAAACCGCACAGTCGGCTACGCTTACTGAGGTGAGACATGGATACGGAATATGCAGAGCGAAACGATTAAGTACACTTGGTATCAGACCGAAGTCTGTTGGAGTGTTGTTCGCCTGGTTTAAATGGTAGGGGTTCGGTGAAACTCACGGCGATACGGCGTAAGAAACCATTCACGTTATCTACACGATAAACATGGGCTGAACGTACAAAATCTGCCAGATCGAACGAGTCATCACGACCGTAACGAGGAACGCTGAAACGCGTGGTGATATACTGGCCCTGATTGGGACAAGCTTCATGGGTGTAGCAGGTAAATGCTGCTGCTGCGCTGGAAATGTCGGCCATTTGGCCCTGTGAGAGTTCTCCGTTAAAATCTTCCGCGAACCATATTGGCCAATGATAGCGCAGTCTTTGTTCACTTCTACGTTCGCTATTTTCATCCATCTTGAAAATCCCTCAAACCTCCGAAGCCATCTGTTAAATTTTCACTCTATGAATCGACAGATATAGGATATGACTTTATTAACAATTGCTGAGACTGAGCTGGTTTGCCGAATGGAAAAAGGCGTGAGTGTTGTTTTTTATGTTTAATTGGCGAAGGACTGATTAATATTTTCTTAAAAGTTTTCCGATTTTTACGAAGATATTCCTATAATTAGCTGATGATCTCTCGTACGAGCCTTGCAAACGTTCGTCCTCGCTGCTCATAATTATCAAACATGTCATAACTTGCACAAGCTGGGCTTAGTAAAACTACATCGCCAGGCATCGCTAAGCGATTAGCTTTTTCGACTGCCTGACGCAGCGAACCGACAATGTGAATTCGCACGCGTGATTCCATTGGTGAAATATTGCGTATCGCAGCTGCTATTTTCTCGGCAGTCTGGCCGAGCAGAATGACGGCCTTGGCTTCGTTCGCGATCTTTTTGCCAAGCTCATCAAAAGAGATTTTTTTATCGTAGCCTCCAGCAATAATAATCTTAGGCTGCTCGAAAGCCTCAAGCGCGACAATAGCGCCTTGCGGCGTGGTAGCTTTGGAATCATTGTACCATGCCATTTTGTTTTTTTGGGCGACAAGTTCGAGTCTGTGTGGCAGCGCCCTAAAAGCCGGCAAAACAGTTCTAATTGCATCTTCGTCGATACTAAAATATCTGGTAACAGCCATAGCTGCAGCAAGGTTTTCAAGGTTGGCCTGTCCCGGCAGTTGAAAGCTCTCGCGTATCTTAGGACTTATGTCCCTTGTCGAAAATAGAGTACATTTCCTGTTAGCGTCCGATTTATATTTCTTGAACCATTCGTCGCCAATTTCGTCCTCAGCGTTGAAGATCGAAACAGCAGGGGTTCTATCACTCAAATTCTGATATTTAAAGACATTTTCTTTGGCAGCACAGTACTCGTCGAACGTGCCATAGCGATCGAGATGATTCGGAGTAAGATTAGTCAGAAGCGCTACCTTCGGCGCCTTTCGAATTTGTGCCAACTGCTCAAGCTGGAAACTCGAAAGCTCAAGCACAACCAAACCATCAGGCTGTATTTGTTCCAGCGTCATCAGCAGCGGTTTGTTGCCGATATTGCCGCTGAGCCAAACCGACCCGTATCTCGTATTCCGTGTCTCATGTCTGGCGTGCTCCAGTAGATGCGCTGTCAGGGCAGCGGTTGTGCTTTTGCCGTTGGCGCCGGTGATGCCAATTATAGTCGCAGGGCATAACTGAAAAAATATACCTATCTGGGATGTTATAATCTTATTATGCCGATGGGCAAGTGTAAGATACTCGTTATCAAAGGCAACTGCCGGATTGGCTACAATAATGTCAGCTTGGATAAAATCAGCCGGGTCATGCGAGCCAAGGTGGAATTGCACATTGGTCACTCCTTCGAGCTGACCTATCGAATCATACAGCTTGTCCGCTGGGGCTAGATCTGTAACTGTTACCGTTGCACCAGCGCTTGCTGCAAATTTGGCGACGTCTACTCCGCCGCCGAACCGCCCCAAACCCATCACTAAAACTTCCTTGCCGGCAAAGGCTTTCCTTGCTGTGTCTCGTACAGATGCATTTTGGTCCCGCCAATTTCTCTCTGGTTTCTGTTGCTGGATTTTGTGATTCAGTGAAATCTTCACTACTGATATCCAAGGCTAATCGCCTCTGCCAAGCAGGCTCTGAACCTGCTCGTATAACAAAGGCAAATCTTCTGTTACAATATCCCAGACGACGGGGTCTTCAACGATGTCATATCCGTGAATCAAAATGTTTCGGAAAGAGATAATGCGTTTATGATGGGTGATTTGGTCTGTTATGTCAGTTTCGGCTCTGGCCAAGCGCTTCATAGCCTCACCGATGATCTCAAATTGTCTTTCGACAGCGCTGCGCAGAAACGGGTCACCAGTGTAATCGCTCAGTGTCTTATTTTCTGTAAACGCCCGGATATGACCAACAGCCTGTCGGATGTCTTCCAGCAATTTTTTGCTCTTAAGCTGCATATAATACTCTGCGGTTTTTATTTAGGGATTCCAGAAAATAGGGATTCTTTATAGCCCGTGGCATTATCAGATCAACGTGCCGGTTGAATAGGTTCTCAGCAGCCTCAAGAAAGCCAAAATACATATCAGCATATTCGCCCTGTCTTAACGACAGAAACTCAACAAGAAAATCCAGATCGCTTTGTTCGGTATCAAAATTTTCATCGGTCAGGGCTGAACCGAACAGTTCAAGCCGTAGAACCCGATACTTCACACATAGCTCTTTAAGTGCTCCGTAATTATCCTTAATGATTTTGTTCATAGTGTTTCAAGTTAAACAACGCTGCGCCAAACGTTCCCTTAACAAGGCTAGGCCTCGAGAATGTGGTAATCCTACAGGTAAACAGCACAAATGATACCCGTAGCTAAAGCAATAGGTAATGAATCCCGTGTTTATATCAAAGTCTGCATGGCGTTTGCCAGGTCAACCTTTGCATCGATTATTGCCTGTTCGATGCACCTTTTCCAGTCGTCGCCGAACTGACTCTTGTACTGCGGCTTTTCATAGGCGTAGATTATGGAACGTGACGCATTTATTAAGGCCCCTGTGCCGTCCGGCTTGCAAAACCGAACACAATCAGCAGCGGATGCGCCCTGTGCACCATAACCAGGCACAAGAAACCATACCTTATCATAATTACGACGTAAAGCATTTGTCACTTCAGGTGCCGTGCCTCCAACCACCATACCAACGTTGCTATAACCACACTTACCGATCCGCTCCGCCTGATTGGCAATCTGTCCTACAATCTCAGCCACCTTTTCATACATTCTCTGTCCGGCGCTATCCGCGAAGTCCTGGATAGCAGCGGCTGATGGATTACTTGTCCGAACCAATACAAAAACGCCTTTTCCCTGCTCATTGGCCACATCCGCAAAAGGCACGATGCCATCGGTTCCGGTGTAGCCATTGATGGTTATAGCATCAGGAACAAGTATGTCCTCAAAACCAACGAGTTCGGTGTTCTCCAGATGCGCAACTGCGTACGCTTCAGCGGTGTGACCTACGTCGCCGCGTTTCACATCACCAATTATTTCTAAGCCCAAATCATCAGCTTCAGATATAAGCGCGTGGTACGTCTCTAAGCCCTCCCATAGGTATTTTTCAAAAAAGGCGATATTCATCTTAACAGCAGGCACCATCGGAGCGATGATTCGAAGCACCTGCGTGCAATAATCAAAAATCGCGTCCACTGCAGCGGCAGCGTCAAACTCATCGTTCATCTTACGATGGCTTGTTATAGCTGTGGGCAGACGATTGTATACAGGATCCAATCCAACAATCAAAGAGGACTTTTTTGCTATTATAGCCTCGTAAAGTCGATCAGCGAAGTGACTTGCCATGTTTTTACCGAATCTTCCTTTCTGTTGATACAATCCACGTAGAATTACTATCGACCCTCTAACAGGTCGAATATCCACACAACAGGATCTGTTTTCGTATGAGCCTGTTCATATAAAAGCATAATTAGAAAAAAGCTTTCGTCACAAATCCAATCCACTATAATCACACACGTAATTTTGGGCAAGATAGAAATAAATTCAGTGATGGCTTTATAGGTAGTAGGCTCAGAATCGAGGTCTGAGTTGGAAGCGGACAAAAAAGAAAGATACAAAAAACTGATTCGCTGGCTTCTTGTGGATTTAGCTGTGGCGGCTGTTATCTTTGCTCTGTTGTTATACAGGCCATCTCGCTATGATCGGCGAACAGTCAGTTCCACCGGCAGCCAGCAGGGGCGAGTTGAGCCGTACATGACACATCTATCCAGCGAACTATATAACGGCGCACAATTGGGGGAACCATTCGAGCTTGAGGTCATCGAGCAAGGCATTAACCAGACGATCGCCCGTTGGTCAGCCGAATCCGAAGGTATTCTATTTACAGCGCCAGAGATACTTTTCTTACCCGGTAGCATAGTGTTTATGGGAGTGGCCGATGTAAAAAGTGCACAATTTGTTGTAACCATTGCGCTAGAGCCGAATACCGATGAAAAGGGGATGTTGAACCTGCAAGTGGCGAAAGTAAAAATAGGTGCTATGAACATTACTCCTCTTGCCAAGATGATAGCTAAGAAAATGTATAAAGAGCGTATTGCGACTGTGCCTATTGACACGCAGGACTTGCGGTCGCAGATTGCGGCTTCGCTACTGAACGGCGAACCATTTGATCCCATTTTCAACGTTGACCACAAAAAAGTGAGGCTAGACGGCATAACGGTTAAACAAGGCAAACTTATCCTGCGTTTTGTCCCAGCATCGCAACGTGTTCAATGATTCATTCGGTTATGGCTTAACCACTTTATTGTGGAGCCCCACGGGCACTCGTGCTACGTAGCAAGCTACTTTGCAGAGTAGCATAGCCCGTGGCACCTCTCCATTCTCCGTAGTAGAACTTCCGGCCTTTGTAGCCGTGGCTACTACGGCGGAGTAGGCACTACGAAGGATGAACATCTACGGCGGGTAAATAATAAATTGAAAAGGCTCCTTCCGCCGTGTCCCGCACGAATTGAGTGCGAACTCACGTCTAATTAGTGCGGGGTAATTTAGTGCGGTGTCATTCTGCACTTGCCTGTCCCCGAACGTTTACCCGCCATAGTCTGTTTTGACGAAGGCAGGTCGTAATCGGGCGATACGGAATCAAAATGTTTAGCCCCGCCATTTTATGGCGGGGTTTTATTCCTCGGCGGGTTTAACTTAGCCCCCAGGCCTGCCCTGGGGGGTTTCTCTTGGGGATGGCAAACCATTGTAAAAAAGTAATACTCTCTCCCCTGTCATTGCGAGCTCAGCGTAGCAAACTCAAAAATAATCAATAGTCATTTATCAATAATCATTTGACGGGTGGCAGCCTCAAGCCTGTCCTGAGCGACCTGTAGTGAGCGAACCTGTCTTGAGCGTAGTCGAAAGAGTCGAACCAAGTCGAAGGGACGCATCAGTTATAATTGCTTAAAGATGGAATTCAAAACCGAAAGATTGACAAAGCTGCTGCTTTGTTTATCATTTATTTATATCAAATTCCGAATGGAAATATAGAATGGAATCACGCGTAATCCAGCTAACATCAGCAGCCCATAAGCATGGCAATCTAAATATACGCCCGTGTGGAAAAGATTTTTTCCCGACAGACATCTTTGGTGGCCCATCCAAAAAAGCCGGTCTCGGCGTCCAGATTACCTTAAAAGTCGAGGGTTTACCTGAACCGGTCAAAACAGACATTCCCATCGATAATAAAACGGGCAAGCCCCGATGGATTTTCAGAAAAAGAAAGTGGGTAAAAGAATTTGTCCATTGCTACAAACTGCGCGCTGGCAATACAGTGATAATTGAGCGCCTCGCCAAAAGAATATATGAAATCAGACCAAATAATAACCAAAGAATTTCTTGCCAAGCAAACATCTCTAAAACATCGTCCGATACGAATTTACTTTCCCCCACAACTACAGGACGTCCGGGGAATACACTGACTAATCAACAACGATTCTTGCTGGATGAAAATATGACGGCGCAGGATTCACAGTTCGATCATTCAAAGCTCGATGCTAGAAAACTGAATATTTTGAACTCACCCAAAAAAGGAGGGTCTTCAACTCTTGACTCCCTACCCTACCTGAAGGAACTGAATGTTAAAATAATTAAAAACGCTCAACCTATTCAATTTACGCCAAATATAAATGAGCATATACATCGTTGGGCTCCATACGTGCAAGGGTTTTCAGCTTTATTCGTACAAACCATACTGGACCAATATAGGAAATTCTATCGCAACCCAGTTATTCTTGACCCCTTCGCTGG
Source organism: uncultured Pirellulales bacterium (assembly GCA_964399795.1). Taxonomy (GTDB): domain Bacteria; phylum Planctomycetota; class Phycisphaerae; order Sedimentisphaerales; family Anaerobacaceae; genus CAYNTC01. Next base: position 18,107 of record CAYNTC010000010.1, read on the forward strand.
CTGCGGAACAGTTTTGGTTCAAGCCAAACTTAACGGTTTCAAATCGATAGGAACTGAACTCAATCCTCTCCTCCATTTTATCGCTGACACAAAGCTTAACTCTTGGAACGTATCCCCAAGCTATCTGTTTAAGACTTACAAGGAAATCCCCAAAGACAAAACGCGTACGGCTCCCTCGTTTCTCAAGTCTACCTCCCAATTCAGGCCAACCGTGTTACGGAACTTGGAGATAATCAACGGTGGCATTGCCTCAATACCAGCACACACCGAAAAACAGCAAAAAGTTAAAAATCTGCTCAAGCTCGCTTTTTCTGCAATTCTGGTCGATTGCAGTAATTTAAAAAGAAGCCCTTGCCTTGGATATGTCAGAAACAAGGTTGTTCACAAATCAACGCCTTTTGTTCTGTTCAACCAGAAAATCCAAGAAATCTCCGATGACTTACGGCTTATACAATGGCAATACAAAGATTTCATCCCCACCAAAACCAACGTTATTTGCTCCAATGCAATGACTTTCAAACATAAAAATGAGTTTCACTTGGCCATTACATCACCTCCATATATGAACGGCTTGGATTATGTGATGAACTATAAGATAGAGATGGGCTGGCTGGAGTTCGTCCGTAGTCAAAGAGACCTTAAGAAGATCAAAGACGAGATGGTTGTTTGCGATAACGTTTCCAAAGGGCTGATTAGAAAATTCTATAAATCGCCCTCGACTTACACTAATCAATGGATAGAGAAAATAAAACGAGATATACAAAAGAATATTGCCAGGAGAGGTGCTTACAGAAGGCAGGACATGCCATATATCGTTCACAAGTACTTCGACGATATGTATAAGATCATGAAAAACGTAGTCTCCTCCCTCAAATCTGGTGGTAGGTTTATACTGGTAGTTGGAGACAGCCTCATCGCAGATGTATATGTTCCCACCGATTTACTTATAGCAAAGATTGGCTTAGATTTAGGCCTTAAAATAGAAAAAATAGAGAAAGCAAGAGAAAGACGCTCTGGACAAATTCGCAGCTACAAACTTAGAGAATCAATAATCACCCTTCTAAAAAGGTAGGCATATGGCTGACAGCGAAATCGGGTACCACGAAGACCCCAAAAACAGCAACGGGATAATAAGGGCACGCACCACAAAGCAAATTCGCTCTTGGCACATTCCTCGTTCAATCAAAGCATTGGAAAAATTAAATGAAGAAATGGGTAAAATCGCATTTCCCGGTAATTATTTATTATTTGATCAGATGAAAGTTTACATTGGTGAGGCGGGCAATATTTACGATAGATTAAAAAACCACATCAAAAATCCTGAGGACAAAATAAAGAATTGGGATAATGCCCTTATATTCAACGATGGCCGTCCAGCCACTCAATCCGATTTCAATGATACCGTGGTTAGGTTGGCCTTGGAACTATATCTAATCAGACTGTTCAAAGCCAACAAGTACCGCGTTGTCTCTCAAGGGCGACAAACAACACTTAACCCAATACAGAAACAGACAGTAAATTCGCTATTACAAGAATTAAACTATTTTCTCCTTAAGAAAAACATAATCAGCAAAGCTCTTGAAAAGGAAGGTCTTGAAGAAATATTTGAGGACGAATTAAAAAAATTGTTAACTGACCAAGGCAAACAAATCCAAAAATGGACCGCTTATGAAACCATAGTTGATGGACAAAAGGCTTATATCCGACCCGGTAGCCTCAAGCCGAAAGGCTGGCAGATAACTTTCAGAGACCGCTTCCTCAATTCTCTGCAAAAAGGTGATGGTTATTTGTTGGTATCGCGCGATGGCGTACTTCTTATTCCTCTCCGAACAGTTCGGAAGGTAGTCAAGGACAAGGCCGCATATCAGCAGAATACAATTGATGTTTACATACTTTTCACTTCCGAGAAAATAACGCTAAGCTACAAGAAGAACACTATAAATGTAACAGTACACAAACTGCGCAAATAAAAATGAAATCCCTACCCCCACAGGCAATAGGGCGGAGAAACTGCTAATTGATAGATGAATAGCATGTATATTAATGTCTTTTCATCGAAATATTTTTCGGTTCCTTAACGGCTAAGAATTCGTCTCTCGTCCATCGTCCCTCGTTGCTCGTGACTCGTCCTTCTTTTCTAATCCATCGAGCATCACATATGAGTCTTTATGTAGTCACAATACCTAAGTATCTTAGGTATTAGACTCAGGCATTTAGTATCGAATAATTAACCACTCACCAATTAACCAATCACGGGTATCGAGCCCGCCACAGGCGGATCTCCGCTGCGCTTCGACATCAAGTATCGAGAATCGAGCAACAACACATTTTCGCTTTCTTTGACCATCTAAAGTGCCACGATTTTGATCGATCATCTGTAAAAAATGGGTGTAAAAAATGGTTCAAAAAGCACTGATTTTTGTTTATTTTTGCTCAAAACGTGCCTGCTTTTGCTCATTTCTTATCATTTTATGTTCATTTTCCACCCCATTTTTTGCCTATTTTACCCATGCCCTACAATCCAACCTTGCTACCCTCGTTTTTCGCCCAGAAACGGCATTTCAAGGCCGTGAACGGTTACTTAATTCCTTTGATTTGTAAAACACAAATTAGAACAGAGTCATCCTGGCTTTGAGAACTTTGAAGTCTTTCGGACCGATTTTATAAGCCTCATGCTTATTTATCAGTGTATAACTTTGTTTAACGGATAGGTGATTATGCCCGAAGCGCCAGCTCGCTTGAGAGCTGGTACCAATGAACGTTCAATCTTATCGTCGATAATCACTTCTATCGCTACGTAGTCGGAATCTGCCAGACTCGAAA
>CAYNTC010000011.1:0-15343 GCA_964399795.1 uncultured Pirellulales bacterium
GAGCGGTATCGATCGAGGCTTCCGGCAGCGAACCAGAATACCGCCGACCTTTTGGTACATCGAATCTTGCCATATTAAAGTAATAATCAAAATGGCCCTGTGCTTCGATTATCGCAGATTCTCTATCGCCATCAGTTATGACTGCGTTGACTATCACGTAGCCTTTGTTGTGTTCGTGATCCATAAGAAAGATATTGTCCGCAAAGTAAAGCTCATAATCCGGGTTTTCCAAGAGGTCCGTCTTACTTTGAGGCAGTTTTTCAAATTGGTCTATAAAGTCGTAGCTAATTGCTCCGAGCAGTCCGCATGTCACTCTGAACGGCTTGCTCGCCAGGCGAAATGCGAACGCAACTGCTCGTAATACATCCATTTGATTTGTACTTTGCAGTCGAGTTTGCTCATCGACCAGTCTATTGATTCGCTTTATCCGGCCGGTAATAGCATCTGCGCCAAAATCAACAGACTCACAAAAGGCAAACCTTGCTTTGTCACTTCCAAGGTACTCCAGCATACGCCTGCCGGTATTACTAAGGGCCTTGATGGTGAAATCTGAGCCGGTTCCTGTAATGTATAGAGCAGGTTTTGTTGTGCCGAAACTAAGGGCGCCGCTTCCTGTAAGATATTCCCTTGACTCAAACAGACAGCAGTTTTTGGCCCTGCCGTAATCGCTGAGCTTGGCAAAAAAATTCATCGGGTCATCAAAATCTATTTGCTTGACGATAGGCACAATTTGCCCGGGCTCAGCACCGTTTATTATTTGTCGATAATCGTCCATAATTAGAACCTTTTATCGGAAATTTCTACTCGCAAATTACCGAAAACACAAACAAAAAACGCAGCTTGCTGTCTTCCAACAGGCTGCGTTTTCTAAAAACCTTACCAAATTTTTTATAGCAAACCACCGCTGCCTACTGGAATCTATCCTGCAGGCCACCACCAATTAATAGCGTTGTAACGGTTAATTTGCCTCATAACAACAATATTAAAGCAACCTCGTATAATCTTGTCAAGAAAAAAACTCAAGAATCTCTGGAGAGCTGCTCAATGAAAATTCTTTTGACAGCGCCTGCCCTTTGGAATTGGAACTACACATTACAATTAAAGGCAGTTTTCAGGTTCAAATATCTTTGAGATCGTCCAGCGAGGAGTCAGATTCATCTACATCGCCCAAATCTACGAAGCTTCCAGATTCATCAAGGTCCTCAAAGCCCTCGCCCAATTCTTCCAAAGATTCCTTCTGTGCAGGCTTTTCTTCTTTGGGTGGTTTTTTTGCGGCGCTGGTAGGTGGGTGAACTTCTTTTGGCTGTCCGTCGATCTGGATTACGAACAGAAGTGGACCTACCTTTATGCGATCACCTGCTTTTAATTCGGCATGCTCTATGCGTTTGCCGTTCAGATAGGTGCCGTTTCGTGAGCTAAGGTCACGAATCGTTAGACCGCCCTTATTGTTGCTGAATTGGCAGTGCCTTCTCGACACCGACTTCAGCGGAGCACGCAAGTCACAATCGTGGCGTCGGCCAATTATGGTAACACTGCTCGGCAGAGGGAAACTTTTCTGCGAGCCGTCTTTTTTTAATAATAGCAGTTTCGCATCCATAAAATTAACCTCGCTGCCAGATAAAAGCTCACTCCACAAAATATATTATACAAAAAAGACCGTCTGAAAACAACGGTTAAATCCGCAATGGCGTGTCAAGTTGTCTTTTCCCCCGCTTAACCTAATTTTCTAATATCATGCCAATCATACAGTTAGAACAATCCGTGGAGACCGATTCATCCTTTGCGGTCCGCAGGATTCCTTCCGGCGCGGCGCTGCTGCGGAGAATGGAAGACCCTATAAAGAACAAAGTAGCAACAGACATACCAAATGCAGCTTTAGGCTTTTGACACCGCTGTCACTAACCGGTATAATAATTTTTTTAATGAGCAGGTTCCACTGCAAATCGTGATGCGAGGTAATAAATCCGTACGAATTTAATCAACCAGTTTGGTCAGAGCGGGAGGGCATGAGGAATCTTCAGGGGTAAAACTACACACTTCAAAAGGACTGGAGCATGAAGTACAGCAGAATCAGCAGACTTATGAAAATCTTAACAACATTACAGGCAGGCAAAAGCTATGCGGTCGGTGATCTGTCAAAAATGTTTGGAGCAAGCCGGCGTACAATCTTTCGTGATCTGAATGAACTACAGGCGATCGGTATACCATACCATTACGATGCTGCAGCAGGTGGCTATGTTATCGAGCCGGACTTCTTCCTTCCCCCCGTTGACCTGAACCTTCAAGAGGCGCTAAGCCTATTAATGATGGCCCACAAGGCGAGTGAGCACATACAACTGCCATTCAAAAGATCCGCAATCATAGCGGCATTGAAGATCGAAAACAATCTGCCCGTGAAAATGAGGCAATACTGCAATGCCGCGCTCCAAAATATCTCCGCAAAAAGCGCTGCCCAGGCACCAATAGGCTCGCTCGACAAAATCTTCGCACATCTCGAAAACGCTATCCTCAAAAAACGCAAAGTTCAGATAATATATAACTCACTTTTCGATGGGAAAGTCATCGATGTTGAGTTGAGCCCATATCGCTTGTTCTATAATCATCGGGCTTGGTATGTCTTGGGGCACTGTAGTATGCACAAGAGCGTCCGCACGTTTAAGCTCAATCGGATAAAGCAGTTGAAGACAACAGATAATTGCTTTACGGATGGCAAGAACTTCGATTTGGACGAGTACCTTGGCAGGGCCTGGTCGATGATACCCGAAGGCCGACTATACAACATCAAGCTGCGGTTTCTGCCCAAGGTTGCGAACAACGTGGCCGAGGTGCAATGGCACAGCACACAAAAAGTCACTTTCCAACCTGATGGCTCAGCCATAGTGGAGTTCCGTGTTGATGGCCTTGGTGAAATCACCTGGTGGATACTCGGTTATGGGGACCAAGTCCATGTACTCGCGCCAAAAGAGCTGCGCAAAAGAATTCTGGAAACAGCCAAGAATATGATAAAGCTCAATCAACATGAATAGGTTCAGCCCGCGAAACAGATGCTGGTAAACAAATTTAGGGATAACTACACCTCGCGGCGCAATCAGCATAGCCAGAATCCACCCTTACTATAACCGTTTCTTTCTCTCAGCACTCCAAATAGTGGAAATAAAGGAACCGTTAGTTGGAGGAAGAATCTGATGACAAACAAGCTACGCTCGCAAAAGGCCGGCTCGAATTGATAAGACGACCCTATTACCTGCGTTCAACCTTCTTGCAGAACTATTAGTTTTGATGTATAGTATTCACCAGCGAATTATGAAAACAGTTTTGCCAACGTAGCTCAATGGCAGAGCTCTGGTTTTGTAAACCAGTGGTTGTCGGTTCGAATCCGACCGTTGGCTTTTTAACTTTTTATATGACAAGTAGTTACGATTTAGAAAAAATTCCTCTTTCAAACATGACTCCATTATGATACTGTTCTCCGTGGCACTCTGTGCTTTTATTCACGGTGATTACATATGAGAAAAACCTGGACATACAAGAGGAAAAATATACCCGGATGGTGGGTAGGATGGTACGAAGGAGGCAAGAGAAATTCCAAGGCCTTTCCGAACAAGGCGCTTGCGGAGCACTTCGCACAGATAAAATACCAGCAGATCAACTCCGATGTGTTCACCAGCGCCGTCTCGGTGACATGGGAAACGCTGATGGAAGAGTACGAGCAGTCAAAGAGGGTCCAAGGGCTTACCGACGAAAGCATCTACCAGGCGATGCTAACACTTAAGAAGCATTTCAGAAATGCCTGCTGCCCCCTGAACTCAAAGCAGATTACCCAGGCCTCCATGACAAGTTCATCCTCAAGCGGGGAAAGCAGGTCGGAAGGTTCACGCTGAACAAGGACATCTCGAACATGAAAGCGTTCCTCAACTGGGGAAAGAGGAACAAATACATCAGCGAAGACGTCAGTATCCAGAAAGTCAAAGTCGATAACAAGAACGTCAAGCCTTTAAACAGGAAGCAGGTGAAGAACCTCTTACTCACCTCGGAGCCATACCCGACCTGGTACACGAGGATACCGCTGTCCCTCACCACGGGGCTGCGGAAGAACGACATAGAATCCCTCAGAATCGCCGACATAGACTTCGAAATGAACTCAATAGACACTTAGGAGCAAGAAGACCAGGAAGAGCATGCTATTCAGGCCGCTGCCCCCGGAGGTGACGGACCACCTTGCGGTCTACGTCGGCTCCCTGCCAGCAGGGCAGGTCAGACTCTTTGCCGATACCCACACGCATAAGAAATGGAAGAAGATAAGAACGAGGGCTGGGCTTCCCGACCTTCGCTATCAGGACCTCCGCGTCACGTTCAGCTCCCTGCTCGCGGAGGCGGGAGAATCGACCAGCATTCGACAAAGGCTGCTGGAGCACTCCTCCCCGCAGATAACCGAGGACTACTACACGAAAGTCCAAGATCCGGTTCTTCGCAACGCGGTAAACAAGCTTCCAGTGGACGAGTGGCTGTAGCGTTGTGATTATATCAGCCCACGCGGACTCACCTCCACCATCGCCAGGCTCAGCCACTCCTCAACGTCCTCCTTCCTGTACCGGACTAACCGGCCAAGCTTCGAGTACTTCGGTCCTTTCCTCAACTGGCGCATCTTCCTCAGGTAAGATTCCCTCAGTCCGTACATCTCGGATATCTTTTCGGTGGAATATATCCTGAGGTCGTCCATTAGTGTCCCTTTATTAACGAATCAAGCCCGATTTGGTTCTATTTCTGAAGCCTTTTATTCTTGTCCATTAAATCTAATAATCTGACATATAGTCATTTATCAACTTGAAGCCTGGTTTCTTTCCAGGCCAGCTCTCTATCATAGAGCTGAGTCTCTGATGGAGCCGCTCCATCAATTCCTTCGTCTCACAGACGAACATAAAACCCTCAAGGCCAGCTTGCATTGCCTTGCGAGCATTCGTCTGCTCATATTGCTCACTGAGAGCGATCTCAATCCCAAGCCGCTCCCCATCTTTCCGGATGACGAGCACATCAAGGCACGTATCTCCAACACTAGCCTCCACCTCAACTACGTATCCATTCGCCTGATACCACTCCTTCAAAATCTTTTGGTAATACAGGTGCTTCACACCCCCACGTCCTTTCCGTATATCCTTTATCCCAAGTTCCCGTAGGTACTCTGTACCCCTTTGTGTAATCTGCAGAAGTTTTTTCCTCCGTCCGCGCCTGTTTGTGGGCAATTCTACCTCATAAACAAGTCCCTCCTTGATCAGTTCCCACTTGGTTTTTCCACCCATGTATCCACTCAACCCAAGCTCCTTATAAAGCTCTGTTAATACCATGGGTTTCCTATACACCTTGATCAGCATATCCTCGCTATTTCTTGTAATCATACCTACCTTCTTTTGCTTCTCATGCTCTGCTGCGCTGTTGCAAGTCGAGCAGGATGGACTGTCGGACCGGAACAGAGGCACCCTCGGTTCCCAGCGCATCCCTTGCACTTTCTCTTGCTTCTGTTTCTGTCCTTCTATTTCTCTTTTTTGTTCGCTATCTTTGCTCATGATTCAGCTTCTTTTCTTGTCACTTTTTATCACGCAACTCGCAACACAAATGGCCTGTCGATCCTCTCGGAAAGCCGGACGACCGCCTCGCCACGTTGCAGCATGTAGAGCGCCATCACCTGTACCTGATCCCTGAACCCCAGCGCCTTAGCGCTGTCCTCCACGTCCTTGTCCGACGTCTGTCCGAAGCAGACCCTTACGAATGCCGAACTCTTAATGCTGTCAGCGAGCTGCGACGGATGGCATTCAGCCGCGAGAAATCCTATCCCAAACTCCCTGCCCTGCCGAATTTTCCAAAATAGTTTCTTAGCCAGGTCAAGGCGAGAGCGTCAGCAAATACGGGCAGGCATTTCGTATACCTATACCTATCTATGTGAAAATTTGGCCGTGCCTCCGGCACGGCTGCTGGGCCCTGGGCCCTGAAACCTGAAACCTGAAACCCTATTCAGGTGGTGAACCAGCTTACGAAGGTTCTGTACCGCAGCGATCAGATAGTCTTGAATACGTTGTCGCCATAGTCGACGCCAACGAGTGCGTTTAAAGCCGTGACATAGGGTCGCATCACCAAAACTGCCTTCCATCAACCATCGGCGACGAATCCGGTCACGTTTGGCCTCTCGACTGTGCGACTGTTGACGCGCTTGGTCAATAGCCTCTTGGTTATAATGACGTTTCAGCGTCCGAGCCACGCCTCCCTGGGCACGGGTACATTGATCTCGAAGCGGACGGGCTTCACATGTGGACATGCTGCAGGCATATTCGTAGGCCTTGCGCTTTTTCTTATATTTACGTCGGGTCAATATCTGTCCTGCTGGACAGGTATAGGTATCACTGGCAGAATCATAGGGGAAGGCATCTCGCCCAAAGATCTCTCGGCTAACGGCTCGTTGCTCTTGAACGTCGATCATATCGGCCATATGACTGCGGATACCTCGCTCATGGCATTTGCGGAAATTGTCGGCCGTTCCGTATTGCGTATCTGCGACAACCGTCTCGACCTCCTGGCAGGTATGCTTTTCATGTTGATCGATCAGATCCATCAGGGGCGTATTCTCTTCAACGTCTCCCTGACGCTGTCCAGAGGAAAAAAAGCGGTTCGAATGTAGACTCATTTTGTTAGGTGCTCTAAATCTCTTATCGAAGAGATTGCCGTCTTTACTTGAATATGGGTAAGAGATCGTCAATTTCCACCTATAAAAAGTCAGTCAATTTGAGTATAATACAATTCCAGTTAAAATTGATACAATCACGGGACACAGTAATTATGGTAGATGGATATGAAATTTCGTGGCAAAAGATTACTTTCCCGCTCCGTTCAGCCTTATTTTCCCCTCTGTTTTTCCTGTTCATCTATCTATGGGTCGATACAAAGCTGATATATTTCCATCAAGAACAGTATTTGCTTAAGCATATTTATGTTTCTTCGATGCATCTTTTTTCTGATACGCCTTTGTTTCCCGGCAAGCCGATCGAATACGTCTGTGCTATTCTGTCACATTATTTCTATTATTCATGGGCAGGAGCCGTTATCGTTACAGCCATTGGATGGATGTTATGTCTTGTGACAGATAGGGTTATCACATTTATGGCCGGCGATCAATTAAGGCCATTACGGTTTTGCTTGCCAATCATTTTGCTCATCGAGTACAGCCGATATTATCACCATCTGCAAGACAGCCTGTCCATACTATTCGCTCTTATCTTTATCTATCTTTATACAAGAAAGCCCTTGCGAAATCCCGCCCTGAGATTCGCGCTGTTCCTCTTACTATCCACAGCAGTATACATCGTGGCAGCCAAAGCTTACCTGATATTCGTGGCGGTTTGCGCTATTTTCGAATTCTTCAATATGCGAAATCCCCTCACCGGTTGCCTGTCTCTTTTGCCACCATTTCTTATTCCCTACCTAGCAAGCAACACGTTCTTCGACATGAGCACAAGCCAGGCTTATCTGTCAATGTCACCGTTTAGTCCGGCCTCCAACATCGGGACAATCTCCCTAAGATTCTGCTTTTTCCTCTTTTTGCCGACGGCAGCGTTGATCGGTGCCATTGTTAAGATTGCCGGCCACAACTCTTCCTTCGAAAAGGCGCAAAAGCTTTTGGATCGTTGTCGCGAAAACAAATTCAAATGGTACATAGAGACAGCCACCCTGATCGTTATTGCCGCAACAGCGGTCTGGTTCGCCAAAACCCCCGTTACTAAAACCCTGAGGCGTATCGACTACTTTTGCCAAAACAAAATGTGGCAACAATTGCTCGACGAAACCGACCAATTGCCCGAAAAACAATATAGCGTCTTTGTATGTCACGATGTTTACAGAGCCCTTTATCATTCGGGCAGACTTCTCGATGAACTGTTCTCATACCCTCCACACCCTGCAGGCCTGATGCTTAATCTTGAAGATGGCCTGTCAGGTGAAACCCAATTGACCAGATGGTTCAAACTCGGCGACATCCTCTACGAACTTGGAGACATCAACAGGGCGGAGAATGCGACCTACGAGGCCTTGACTTCTGCAAATTACTACCCTCAGGGCTTAATGAGGCTAGCCATGATCAACATCGTAAAGCAGCAACCAGAAACGGCCCGCATTTTCCTGAATGCCTTGAGCGCCGATTTCATATACAGGGACTGGGCCAAGGAATATCTCAAACGTCTCGAGGAGTACCCGTACTTTTCAACTGACGATGAAATACAACGCACCCGTTCGCTCATGTTCGTCAACGACAGCATCGAACGGACTACGCCGGTGGACCTGCTGAAAACAAACAAGAACAACAAGATGGCCTTCGAATATGTAGTAGCTGCTCTCTTATTGGGTGGTCAGCACCTACCGTTGGTTTCAAGTATACACGATCTCGACAATTACGACTATCCGAAAGACTGGCTGCCGAGACATCTCCAGGAAGCGGTTCTGACTGTTATGACCTTGACCGGCAAGAAAGTTGACCTTGGCACCAGGCGCATGGACGGCAATGTCGTTTCCCGTTACAGAAGCTTCATTGAGCATTTGAAAGACTTCGCACAGGACCCGGAAGGCACAAAGAATATCTTGGAAGAAGATTTTAGTGACACCTATTATTACTATTATTTCTCAAGGTTCCCGAGATGAAACGACTTAGTTGTTATATCTTAATCACGCTAATTGCCGCCATACCATTAGGGATGGCTGCATATTATAAATTACAGTCGATGGACATCACGATCGATCGGTTCAATTCTCTTAACAGACCTCCCAAAATCCACCCTGATTATACTGACACCGTCATTCCACCCAACATAGCGCCGTTGAACTTTCGTTTGCGAGAAGACGGCAGAGAATTCTATGTCAAAATCTATTCGAACCAGGGCAAGCCGATCTACGTTCGCAGCCGAAAACAGCTCATAAAGATGCCCGTAAACAAATGGAAGAACCTCCTCGATTCAAATCGAGGCCAGAGGCTCTACTTCGATATTTACACCAGAGACGATGAAGGCAAATGGAGCAAGTTCGAGACTATCACAAACACCATCGCCAATTCGGATATCGACAGTCATCTGGTCTACCGCAGGCTGCGCGTCTGCGCCTGGTGGAAGGATATGGCCACCTACCAGCGTAATCTGGAAACCTTCAAAGAATCCATCTTGCTACACAACCGCTCATACGAAGGAGGCTGTGCCAATTGCCATACATTTCTCAAAAACAGCCCTGACAACATGCTGATGCAGATTCGGTCATCGCAGTATGGCACACCCATACTGACTTCTCAAAAAGGCAAAGTCTCAGCCATAAATACTCGAACCAACGTATCGCCGGGCAAAGCAGGCTTTTCGTCATGGCATCCGAACGCTAACATCATCGCTTTTTCGATAAACAAGTTCAGCTTAATCTATCACTCAGCCACGCCGGATATCCGCGAAGTTGTTGATACCGCCGCCGATCTGGTTTTGTATCGGATCGACACAAACAAAGTCAGCAGTTCAGGCAAAATCACCGACCCAAACCGCATGGAAACCTATCCCGAATTCTCGCCCGATGGAAAGTATCTCTACTTTACCAGCGCCCCTCAACTACCCAGCAGCAAATATCGCCAGGTCCTCTATGATTTGATGCGAGTCGGCTACGATGCGGAAAAACAGCAGTTCGGCCCATTAGAGACAGTACTTACTGCCGAGCAGCTAGGCGGCAGCATTACCCAGCCAAGATTTTCACCCGATGGCCGATACCTATTGTTTAACGTATGCCTGTGCAGTGATTTTCCGGTCAATCAGCCTATAAGCAATTTGTTTCTGTTAGAGATAAGAACCGGGAAATTCACTGAGTTGCCGATCAACAGCAAATACAGCGAATCATGGCATGGGTGGTCGAGTAACGGCAGATGGATTGTGTTCAGCAGCAAAAGACTCGATGGCCGTTTCTCAAAACCATTCTTCAGTTACATCGATGAGAATGGCAAGACCAGCAAACCGTTTGTCTTACCGCAAAAGGATCCTGCTTATTACGATTCACTTCTGCAGGTCTACAGCATACCCGAGTTTATTACCAGACCGATTAAAGTAAAAGCAAAACAGTTCGCCAAAACCATTTTCACTTACTCACAGGTCCCGCAGGCAGATGCAATCACAGGTGCAACTCCCAACCGCCCCGCCCCACCGATACAATCCGCCGATCAAGCTGAAGACATCTGGCCGTCACGAGAGTAAAGATTTTGCTTCAATGCTTGCCATTTAAGCAAAGACACTAGAACTTGTATACTGCGATCCGAGTACCCCTCGATATCCCCTTAATAAGTCCACTGGTCAAACCAGTGGCTTACCTATCGTTGAGTTAAAAATGGTAATATTTAAAGCTTTTCTACAGAGCATACCGGACACTTTTAATTCACGCGGTCTTCTGCTATAATCTCGACATGCACAAACGACGCACAACTTTATACAGCATCGCCAAGAATATAAATAAGCATAGGATCCGACAAAACGGCCGCAGACCGGCTGCAAGCCAGCAAAAGGCACGGGCCGGACAGAAGACGCCTGCCACACCAACCGGATGGCGTCTCTGGGTGTTCCGCTCTATCGCCCTCATTGTCGTACCCGCGGTGTTCTTTGGGAGCGTCGAACTCGGGCTGCGAGTATGCAACTATGGGTATCCGCCCGGTCCGTTTGTCAAGGTCAAGGCCAACGGCCAAACCTGCTACGGCGACAACACGCAATTCAGTCAACGCTTCTTCCCCCGCCACCTGGCGCGCGAGGCAATACCCTACATCTTCGACGCTGACAAGCCAGAAAACACATGCCGGATATTCGTGTTGGGGGCATCGGCCGCAATGGGCGTACCTGAGCCGATGTTTTCCTTTCCACGAATCTTGCGGGTGATGCTGATGCATCAGTATCCCGGCACGAAGTTCGAGATCATCAATACCGGAATGGCCGCGATCAACTCACACAGCGTGCTGCCGATCGCCCGGGAAGCGGCTAAGCACGATCCCGACCTATTTGTGGTCTATTTGGGTAACAATGAAGTGACAGGACCTTACGGCGCAGGTACAGTTTTCGCTCCCCTTGTGGGAAACCTGTCAGTAATCCGAGCGACCATCGCATTCAAAGGCACGCGACTGGGTCAACTGCTGAAGAATGCTTTTGCGTCAGTCGGGACCCGAGTCAACACACCCCAGATGTGGCGCGGCCTGGAGATGTTTCTGGACAAGCAGATTCGAGCCAACGATCCTGCCCTCCAGGACGTATACGACCATTTCCAACACAACTTGCAAGACATCATCGCAGCCGGACGCAGCGGCGGAGCGAATGTCATCCTGTGTACCGTCGGCAGCAATCTCAAGGACAATCCACCCTTCGGATCGCAGCACCGAACTGATCTGACTGAGGCCGAGAAGCAACAGTGGGACGAGATCTATCAACAAGGCATTGCCTATGAGAGTACCACACGCTACGCCGAGGCCGTTGAGCGTTATCTGGCTGCGGCGCAGATCGACGATTCCTATGCTGACCTGCAGTTTCGCCTGGGACAGTGCTACTGGTTGATGAGCGAATATGGCCAAGCCGCCGAGCGGTACACCAAGGCCGAGTTGTTCGATACACTGCGTTTCCGCGCCGATACGCGAATCAATGAGATTATACGCGGCGTTGCCCGCAGCCAAGATCATATTCAATTCGTAGATGCTGTTCGCATCTTTGAGCAGAACAGTCCCAACCGAGTCCCCGGCGTCGAGTTGTTCTACGAGCACGTACACCTGAATTTCACGGGCAACTACCTATTGGCCCAAGCTATCCTTGGTGAGGTTGCCAAGACACTCGGTCCGCACATGCAAACGAGTAATCCCGAGCCGCTTAGCGAAGCCGAGTACGCACGGCGTCTGGCATATAATGAATTGGATCGCTACCGGATCGAAAACAAGGTGCTCAACAACTTCATCAAGAGACCACCATTTAGCAATCAGCTCTACCACAACGAGCTGGTCGCCAAGATGGAACGCCGGGTCGCCGCACTGAAAACCAGTATCACGAACGAGGTGTTGACACAAGCCGCTCAACAAAACCGCTGGGCCATCGAGAACGATCCCTCCGACTGGCTTCTGCGCTGGAAGTATGGTCAGTTCCTAGCTGAGCAGACAAGGGATTACCACGCCGCGATGGAACAGTTTCGCTGGGTGCAAAACCATTTGCCGCATTCATGGCTGGGGCATAACAGCCTTGCCACCATGTTGTATGCCTTGGGAGACCTCGACACGGCGATCTCCACATTCAAGACGGCGATACGGCTCAAGCCCACCTGCGGCACGGCACATTTCTACTTGGCCGAGGCTTACCGCCGGCAAGGCGTCATCGACATGGCGGCCGATCACTATACTGCCGCAACCCAATGGGAAAGAGACTGCATCCCGGCCTACAACAACCTCGCACGCATCATGGCCGAACGGGGCCAGACAGAGAAGGCCATCGAAACTTGCCGTCGGGGCCTGATATTCTCACCCAACAGCGCTACTCTTCGTGGCAGTCTCGGCACGCTGCTGGCACGACAAGGGCAGAGAGACGAGGCACTCAAGGAACTAAGAACCGCCCTCGATCTGGATCCCAACTCAGCAGCCATACGCAGGTCACTGCAAATCCTCCTGGGCGGAGGCTGAGCCCGGAATATCTTTCAGCCAAGAGGGAGGGGATTTGGACATGATACAGCATCGGGTGTCTTGGTTTAATCGTCTCTGATGCGGGTGAAGATAGCGGCTCTCACTGAGAAACGGACCGTTTTACTGCTGATGACCCACCCCAGAAAGCGGCCGCGGCGCTTGTGTTACCTCTGCCGGCGGAATTATCGGGACCATATAGCCACTAGGTCTATGGGGCGAATTGGGTAGAAAATGGGATTTTTTTCTTGTATTTTGGTGTCAGCGTGTGTTATACTCTATTGTTATATGATTAGACTTGTATTAAATGTAGCTTATGGCTGAATTCTACGTTTAATAGCTGATTTGGCAGGTGTAATTTACGTGTCTGCCGACAAGTGGATCCATGTGATGTACGTTGCCAAGCGTGAGTACTACACAGATTAATAAGTTTGAGTGATCCTTAACCCAGGTCGTAGAATTATTCCGGAACGGAGGTTTGCCGTATTTTCCAGACCATAATTCTGTGCAACGCGTGGAAGATAATTACTTGTTGCTGGCATGCCCGTGTTGCGTTGGCCGAAAAAGCCAAGCAGGGAAGAAATATTCGTGGTCTGCCGGAATTTCAGGTCGACGGCTAATGGGATTGTGGCAGAGTGGTTTGCACTAAACACCGAGGGCCAGCTCGGCCAAGTAAGACTTTGGTTCGTTGCAGATATTGGCTCGACTGATGCAGTGAACACCTGAGCTAATGCTTGCTTGGGATACATACGGAAAGGAAGGAGGTGATAGTTACAAAGAGCAGAACGTAGGCATGTCAATGAACCAATTGTGATGTTCCCTAAAAGACTATTTTGACAGGAGGACGTATTATGAAAAAATTTGCTTTAATGACAATGATTATCTTGCTCGTGCTGTCGACCGTGTCGTTTGGTGGTCTGCAGCGCAAACTCTGGTGGGACACGCCCACGAGTAGTATCGATGAAGCATGGGCCGTCATCAACGGTGACACGGAGCCGGATGTGGTCGATATTGTCGGTGATGCAACCTCCGGCGATCAAGGTGTGGACAACTACGTCGGCAGCTTCAGCGGCGCTTTGATGATACCGGCTGACGGCATCTACACGTTCTACGTAACCAGTGACGACGATTCGCAACTGTTGCTGGACGGCGCGGTCGTTGCCTACGTCTCCGGCTGGACGGGATTCCAGGACTGGGCCAGTGGCAGCTCCCACCCGTCAGAGCCGATGTCCCTGAAGGAGGGTCAGCTTATGGCGCTCGACATGGCGTTTCGTGAAGGCGGCGGCGGTGACCATTTCTCTATCGGCTGGGAGACTTCTACCAGCACCCTTACCAACTCCATCAGCTTGAAGGCTCCTGACGGCATAGAAGTGCTGCCAGACGCCGTCACCTATCCTTCGACCGACCAGTGGCCGAATACCCCCGTGCCGGCCAGTGCCGCCACAGGCGTGGTTGAAGCCATGCTGAGCTGGCAAGGTCCGACGGGCGTTGTAGATCCCACCTACACCGTTACTTTAGGCACCGAACCGGACGCCTTGGCAGAGGTGGCGACAGGATTGACCGAGTCCGTATATGACGCTGGTATGCTCGGGACAGAACTCGCTTTCAGTACCACGTACTATTGGAAAGTAACGGTCGACGGCAGCGACGGCATTGGTTTTCTTTGGAGTTTCACGACCGCCGATCCGATCATCATCAAAGAGGTTTCGGGCGATGCCCAGCCCGTGGGTGCTACTGCTCAGTTGAGCGTCGATGCGGTCAGCCCGCTTGGCGCCGAGTTGTCCTACCAGTGGCACCAGCTGAACGTCGAGTTCCCTCCGGGTTCAGGTAATATTATCCGGGACGCCCCGATCCCCGGCGCTGACGCGGCTGTGTATGAGGTCGAAGCAATAAGCACTGCCGACGAAGGCGAGTACTATGTGGCCATAAGCTGTGTCGATGGCGACGTAAATTCACCTGTTGTCATCCTGGATTGCCAGACGGGCCTGATCCACCGTTATAGCTTCGGTGATAGTGACGGCGTCGTTGTTCCGGATAGTGTCGGCGGTGCTGATGGGACTCTGATCAATAACACCGGCCTGGCCACCGTCGCGGACGGCCAGGTGAATCTGGGCAACGATGGTTCGCAGACAAGCAATGGCAACAACGGCGATGCCAACGGCGACTATGTTGATCTGCCCAATGGTTTGGTCAGTCCTCTGACGCAGATGACCATCGAAATCTGGACGACCTGGGACGATGACACCCAGACTTGGGCACGTGTCTATGATTTCGGTACCTCCAACAGCGGCGAAGGCCTTTCCAGTGCGGCTGACGGTGGCGGCGATGTGTACAACTTCTACTTCAGCACGGCGCGTTGGGACGGCCTCGCGCTTGTTGAATACCGCCATGGTGGCAACGCGCCCTCAATCGTTCCCGGCGGCACGCTCGCACTAGGCGAAGAAATCCTGATCACCCAAGTCCATGATGACAAGGCCGACCAGGTGAGGTTGTACGTCAACGGTATCGCGGTAGGCGGCTATGAGGCTCTGTTCCCGCTGCAGATAATGACCGACAATAACAACTGGCTCGGACGTTCGCAGTGGGGCGATCCGCTGTACGTCGGTTCCTACAATGAACTGCGTATCTATGACACGGCACTGTCGGGCGAAGAGATCGCAG
>CAYNTC010000011.1:15443-20057 GCA_964399795.1 uncultured Pirellulales bacterium
TCCTACAATGAACTGCGTATCTATGACACGGCACTGTCGGGCGAAGAGATCGCAGCGAACTACCTGGCCGGCCCGGACGAGCTAGGCCAGTTGCCGGAGCCGACTGGTGATGCGGCAGCGATAGGCGATCTCAATGGCGACGGCGTCTATGACCTCTTGGATATGGCGATAGCTGCGGATAAGTGGCTGACCTCACTATTGAATGAGCAGGCCGAGGAATAAGTCGTTGCACGCCATGTTATGAAGAAATCGCTGTGCTGTGACTTAACGGCGCAGCAGAAGGATCAAGGGCCTGTACCTTTAGGGTGCAGGTCCTTTCTTTATTCTCAGGTCCCATCATGCCCTGGTGAACTGAGTTAAAGGGAGTCTAAAGATCTCTTTATTTGCACTGGACGTAATTCCGACAGCGAGGTAGAGTTCATTCGTGATTCCAGATCAGCAGACGGCCTTGGCCAGCGATTTTGCCGAAGTTCCCCTGACCCGATCGACACCCGTCGAGTCCTCTGCGTGGTACGAGATTCATCTCGTGAGTCAACGACGACTTCGCGTTCCACCCAACTTCGACACAGAGGCGGTCACCGAACTGATTGCGATCCTGGATTCGTCATGCTGAGCTGGCCGCCGTCCTGGAAGACCAAGCATTGGATCATGACCACTGCACTGACGGCCAGGGCCCCGGCGTGAGGTCCCAGGATAATGGCCAACAACACGGCACCGATGAGATGACCGCTGGTCCCCGGCATGCCGGGCAGTTGGATGTTGACCATTTGACCGGCAAAGACAAAGGCCCCCAGCATGCCGGGCAGGGCCAGTCGATCCACACTCAATGTCCGCTGCACCCGGCGGCATACCCAACCCAGTGTCCCGGCGGCCGTCGCCAGCGTGCCGGCGGCCACGGGTAAGGATAAGAGTTCATTGGCCATGTGCATAATTTCAGTTCCTAATCTAACCAGGACGAGCGCATAAATTACCACAATTATTAGTATTACCTGGTCAAGTCAGACTTCTTGCTTTTTCAGAGCAGTAGAGATGTGTAAAATAGGAATAAATCGTATGCGCTATTTCTTGGCTACCTTTAGGAGACAGATGACGCTATGAAGGGTGTAGAACGTATTGGGGTGTCCCTGGAACAGGATTTACCGCAGTCCTTTGACGGCCTCATTCACGACAAGGGGTATACCAATCGTTCCGAGGCGATTCGCGATCTGATCCGCCGAATCCTGGTCGAAGACAAACTGGCCCACCCCAACAGCCAGGCCGTGGCTGCAGTGTTGTTGGTTTATGACCACCACACCACCAAGCTAACCGAGCGTCTGCTCCATTTGCAGCACAGCCACCTTTTGGAAACCATCTCATCGATGCACGTTCATTTGGATCATCACCATTGCCTGGAGATCATCGTGCTCAAGGGCAAGGTCTCTCAGATCAATACCGTGGGCCAGCAGATGATCTCCCTCAAGGGGGTGAAACTGGGGCGTGTCAATATCATGTCAGCATTGGATTCAGATTAATGGCCAAAAAGAAGCTCTCTCCCAAACCATCTACCGCTGCCAAGGTCTGGCCTCGACCGGCCTCCCTCAAGGCCCGCTTAACGGCCTTGGTGATCGGTCCGGTGATTTTCCTAGTGCTCCTGGAGGTGACCTTGCGTCTGCTGAACATTGGGATTCCCGCAACCTTTTGGGTGAAATGGGCCGGCGGGGATCAAACCGTCTATGTCGTGAATCGTCATTATTGCGAGCTTTTCGTGCCCAAGCATTTGTCACGTCGACCGGTATTTTCCGCGCTGTCACCGGTCAAATCCGAGAGTGTGCGTCGCATCGTGGTGCTGGGTGGATCGGCTGCTTACGGCGATCCGGAACCGGCCTATGGTTTCTGTCGCCAATTGGAATTTTTGTTGAATCAACATGCCGAGGGGGTGAGCTTTAAAGTCATCAATGCAGCGGTGACCAGTATGAATTCCCATGTGGCCCGCCGCATTGCCCGCGACACCGTTGCCCATCAGCCGGATTTGTTTATTGTGTTTATGGGCAACAATGAGGTGGTGGGTCCCTATGGTCCGCCCACCTTGCCGGCAATCCTGTATGGCAACAGCACCTGGATCGATTGGAGCATTGCCGTCAAAAAGGGAACCCGCCTGGGGCAATGGATGGCCAAGGCGGCTGAGAGGATGTCATCCCGGCGGCCCGAGGATGAACAATGGTTGGGTATGGAACGCTTTTTACAGCACGAGATAACGGCTACCGATCCCAAGCTGGCCTCCTGTTATCGTCACTTCAAACGAAATTTGCAGCACATTCTCGACCATGCGCAGGCGTGTGGGGCACGCGTGTTGATCTGTACGCCGCCAGTGAATCTCCAGGATTGTCCCCCCTTTGGATCGCAACATCGCCCGGACCTGTCGATTCAGCAGAAGAGCGAGTGGGACACGCTTTGGCAGACCGGACGCCAACTGGAACTAGACGATGATTGGCAGGCGGCGCTTAATGCCTATGACCAAGCAGCCGGGTTGGACGACCAGTATGCGGATTTACGTTTTAGTCGGGGACGGTGCGCCCTGCAATTAGGACAGAGGGATTTGGCCTTGCAGGAATTCCAGGCGGCCTGTGACTTGGATACCCTGCGCTTTCGCGCAGACAGTCACATCCACCAAGCCTTGTTTGAGACGGCAGTGTTGGCCGGGGTTCCGGTGCTGGATTTACAGCAAACGTTGCAGGAGGCCTGTGAGGATGACGTGCTGGGAGCCGAATTTCTGGTCGATCACGTTCACTTGACCCCTGAAGGTAACTTTCGCTCCGCCTGGCTGGCCCTGGCCCATGTGGGCGAGTTGCTTGCCGGGAGTCTCAAACCGGTCACAGAGTCCTATGAGTATTGGCTGGGACAAACGCAACGTCGTTTGCTGTATGGCCCGGTTGAGCGCTATGAACTGGCCCTGACCATGTATCGACGCAAGACAATTCCTCCCTTTACCGGGCAACTGGATCACGAGCGGGACATGGCGGTTTTGCGTGAACAGCTATTCCAGCGGCGGCATGAGTCCAAGGGGCAGGGGTGGTCAGAGTCCGTACTGCGGGAGATGTCCGATCGTTACGACATCGATGTGGAGGTGAATCGGCGGTATGCCCAGTGGCTGCAACGGCAGCGACGTGGGGGTGAGGCCATCGATCGTTTGGGGCGGATCCTGGTCCGGCGTCCCTATGATACCGATGCGCAAGTGGCCCAAGCCTATGCCTATGCCTTTCTCGGGGCGCGTGACCAGGCCCTCACGGTCTTGACGGATGCCGAGGGTGCAATCCGCTATTCCTTAGAACAGGCCTATCGTTTGCTTGGATCGTATTACATCCAACACGGTCGTTATAAAGACGCCCAATGGGCGTATGAGGCTCTGTACAAGCTGGCCCCCGATCACGATCACGATGTCCTGGTCAATCTCGCCTCGGCGGCGTCCCATTGCAATGATTTACCGGCCATGAAAGGCTATGTGGATCAGGCCATCGCACTCAACCCGGATTCGGTTCAGGCCATGATTACCTTGGGCAACTACTTTGCCAAGATCAAAGATGTGTCAACGGCTTGCGATTGGTTTGAACGGGCGGTACAGGCCGATCCATACCATTATTTGGCTCACATCGGCTTGGGAATCCAGTCCTTGCGACAAGGCGACAATAATCGGGGCGTGCAACACATTAAACAGGCAGTATTGCTCAAACCTGATTTTGCCGAGGGCTACAATTTTTTGGCGGTTATTTATCAACAAGCCAATCAGCCCGAACTGGCCCGGCAGTACGAAGCGCTGCGTGACCTATTTAAACCATAATCCGGCAATGATATCGTGACATGAAGAATGAATCCAAAGATTTTGAACAATTGGCCCAGCAGAAACGCACGTCCATTGTACAGGAATTCTGGTACTTCCTCAAGACCAACAAAAAATGGTGGCTCTTGCCCATCTTGATTGTGCTGTTGCTGTTGGGGGCACTGGCCCTCTTTGCCGGTACCGGGGTGGCTCCGTTCATCTATACCCTGTTCTATATTTTTTAGATCCGGGCTGAGAACCTTACCGGTGGACAGCCAAATCATGCCCCCATTAAAATGATGAGTCCCACCACCAATCCTGTTTTAGTCGTCCCTGAAAAACCCAATTTTACCACAAGAGACACTATGTCTCATTGATCATCTGGATTAGAGGGGCCAAGGCCTCGGTTGAACACAGAGGTTGGATAGGCCAAAATCAGCTCTTTTCAGCCAACAGACTAGCCATTTTAAATGCGCATGCCAAAAGGCGGCCAATAATTTCCGCGTATTGGCACCTATTCCAGCTAATAGCGCATTGATGCGGTCACCTTCAATGCCCTTGAGATAGTTTCGATCCATCCGGTGGTCAGATTTGAGGTGACCTATCTTGCAGCCCTTGGGGCCAGCCCTCAACAGGCTGTTGAGCAATGACCACATGTGCGATATTGACCTGCAGCAGCATGCGAATCGAGCGTCTTCTCAAAGTTAACTCTCCGAGAAAGAAACAGGCCAGAACCTGTGCGTTGTGCTCAGGTCCTGACCCTTCTATTCACTATTCAAGAGTAGACTAATTAACCGTCGTGATCCCGACCCATTAGGGCG